>JAACZX010000029.1 GCA_009996555.1 Chitinophagaceae bacterium
GCATACTTCCAGATCACCATTGGTTATCTCATCGGCTATGTAACCATTGCCTATGTGTTATTGCCGCTGTATTATAAACTCAATCTTACCTCTATCTACAATTACCTGAGCGGAAGATTGGGATTCCGTTCTTATAAAACAGGCGCATCGTTTTTTATTTTATCAAGAACACTGGGCGCAACAGCACGCTTGTACCTTGTTGTAAAAATTTTGCAGGATGCATTACCTGCTTCTGTAAACATTCCTTTCTGGGTTACAACCTTGGTGATACTTGCCATGATATTACTGTATACCTATGAAGGAGGTGTAAAAACAATTGTGTGGACCGATACGCTGCAAACAACCTGCATGCTTGCCGGTCTTGTTATTTGTGTGGTGTATCTGTTAAACCAGATGGGTTTAAGTTTTGGCGACAGCATAACTGCTATGAATGAGAAGGGCTACTCAAAAATATTTTTCACCAACCCTGCTGATAAATTGTTTTTTGTAAAACAGATACTGGCAGGTGCATTCATTACTATTACCATGACAGGTATGGACCAGGAGATGATGCAGAAGAATATTTCAGTAAAAACATTGAAGGATTCGCAGAAGAATGTACTAACACTTGGATTTATTTTAATGGCAGTACTGCTGTTGTTCCTGTTCCTTGGTGGTGTTTTGTTACTGTTTGCAGAACAACAGGGCATTGCAGCAGCAGGCGATAAACTGTTTCCTGCCATTGCGCTCAACCACATGCCGCCAATTGTTTCGGTGATCTTTATTATTGCATTGATATCGGCATTGTTTCCAAGTGCAGATGGTGCGATTACAGCACTCACCTCTTCTTTTTGTATTGATATAATTGGTATGCAGCGCCGCAATGATCTTACTGATGCGGAGAAGAAGAAAATGCGCCAGCGTGTGCACCTCGTTTTCGCAGGTATTTTTTTAGTACTGGTGATGGTGTACAAATGGGTGAATGAACCAAGTATGATCGGGGTTATTCTGAAAGTGGCTGCTTATACTTATGGTCCGTTACTGGGGCTGTTTACCTTTGGTATCATCACCAAACGTGCAGTCAACGATAAACTGGTGCCCATCATTTGTGTTATTGCACCGGCCATTTGTTTTGTTATCGACAAATTTCAAAAGCAACTTTTTGGTTCGTTTGAAGTGGGGCTTGAGCTACTCATCATCAACGGCTTCTTAACTTTTATGGGACTGTGGATGATCTCACATAAGCCAGCAGCGCAGGAGACAATGATCAATAGGCAATAATCAATTGACGATAGGCGATATGCAAATGCATTTTGCCTGTTTGGCGTTTGCCGATTGCTTATTGAGAATTGCCCATTTTCCGGCTATCTGTTTATCTTTGCCGAAACGTTTTTACTTGGAGTTGATCAACCCGAAGGCCGAACAGTATGCAGCAAGTTTCTCCACAGCGGAAGATGCCCTGCTGCAATTGATCTCAGCCGAAACAGAACGATCGCACACACAGCCACACATGATGAGTGGCCACCTCCAGGGACAGTTCCTTGAAATTATCAGCAAACTGGTTCGGCCAAAACGCATTTTAGAGATCGGTACCATGATCGGCTACAGCAGTATATGCCTTGCAAAAGGGCTTGCTGAAGATGGAGTACTTCATACAATTGAAATGAGAGAGGCCGATGCAGCAGTGGCAAAAAATAATTTTATACGTGCAGGACTAAGCAATGCTATTCAACTGCATGTAGGCAATGCGCTGGAGATCATTCCGCAACTGCAGGAAACCTGGGATATTGTATTCATTGATGCAGATAAGACGGGGTATGCCCGATACTATGAACTGGTAAAACCACGTTTAAGAAGCGGCGGACTCATCATTGCCGATAATGTGCTCTTTCATGGCGATGTGCTGGAAGAACCCATCAAAGGAAAAAACGGTAAAGCGGTACATGCATTCAATGAAATGGTGGCGGCTGATGAAGAAATGGAAAAAGTAATGTTAACCCTGAGAGACGGATTGTTTCTCATTCGTAAAAAATAAAATATACTATGATCCGACTGGTGTACCTGTCTATTGCTCTTTTGTTGTTTACAGCAGCTTCTGCACAAACCATCAGTATTGATGAATACATCAATACCTACAAGGATCTTGCCATCAAGGAAATGATCCGTACTGGTGTGCCTGCCTCTATTACATTGGCGCAGGGCATTGTGGAAACCGAAAGTGGCAACAGCAAACTGGTAAAAAAGTCAAACAATCATTTTGGTATCAAGTGTAAGGAAACATGGACGGGTCCATCGGTGAGTCATGATGATGATGCTCCAGGCGAATGTTTCCGTAAATATGAAAGTGCGGAACAATCTTATGTTGATCATTCCGATTTTCTGCGTACCCGCAAGCATTATAACTTCCTGTTCAGTCTTGACCCTGCTGATTATAAAGCATGGGCTTATGGCCTGAAGAAAGCAGGTTATGCCACCAACCCTGCTTATCCGCAAATGCTCATCAAGTACATTGAAAAATATAACCTCAACGATTACTCATTGATCGCATTAGGTAAGAAACAGGATAACAGCCCGATCATTGCAAAAACAGAGCAGCCTGTTGTAACTGAACAAACAATTGCAGTTACTGCAAGTGCTCCGCTACAGCAACCTGTGCAGCAGCAACCAGTTGCACAACAGCAAACAGCAGTTGTGGTGGTGGAAGAAGAAAAGAAGTCTGCAGTGAATTATCCATCAGGTGAATTTAAGATCAACGAAACAAGAGTGATCTACGCAACGAAGGGAACTTCTTTTCTTGCAATTGCACAGCAATATAATGTGCCATTAAAATGGTTATTCGATTTTAACGATCTGAAAGAAGCAGAAGAATTGGATAAAGATCAGTTGCTGTATTTGCAGCGCAAACGACGCACGGGAGCAAACCAGTATCATGTTGTAGCAAAAGGCGAAACGTTGTATGATATTGCACAAGCGCAGGGAATTCGCCTGGATGCATTGTTGCAGATGAATATGGTAGCGGCTAATCAGCAACCCGAAGCAGGGCAACAATTATATCTGCAGACAACAGCACCCGCTGCTCCGAAAACTGTTGCAAGAAGATAATTCGTCTGCCTTGTAATTTAGAACAGAAAGTCAGGAACTCATCATCAATAAATAAACGGAATGTCAACGATCAAAGTCCACGATAAATATTTTGTACCGTATATGACGGAAGCAACTGTGCTTGCACGTGTTGCTGCATTGGCAAAAAATATTGATCGTGACTATGAAGGCAAAAAGCCGCTGTTCATTGCTATACTTAACGGATCGTTCATGTTTGCTTCTGATCTGTTTAAATACATCAGCATTGATGTGGAAATATGTTTTATTAAACTGGCTTCGTACAAAGGCACAAAATCAACAGGGCAGGTCATCACAGCCATTGGCCTTGATACCGATATTGTAGACCGTCACGTGATTATTGTGGAAGATATTATTGATACCGGCAAAACAATGAATGAGTTTTTGCCGCAGCTGCACCATCAGCAACCGGCTTCGTTGAAAATTGCGGCGTTGTTACATAAACCTGAAGCAACAAAGTACCCTATCACCATTGATTATTTAGGCTTTTCAGTTCCCAATAAATTCTTACTTGGTTACGGGTTGGATTATGATGGTCTTGGCCGTAACTTGAAAGAGATCTACCAGCTGACCGAAACTCCTTCCTGATTTACCAATTTACTAACCCGGTGAAGCAGGAATTGAATTATGAACCTAAGGTGCATCGCTTTGGTATGCTTGCTTCTGTTCGCTGTAACAGCGGATGCACAATTTTATTTTCGTGGCGAAGTGAAAGATGCCACCGGTGCCGGTCTTGCATTGGTACAGATAAGGGTTCACTCTTCTAATTCATTTTATATTTCCGGTTCAACAGGTGCCTTTGGTATTCCTTCTGCATTGGCAAAAGATACGGTCAGTTTTTTTCTGCATGGTTACGAGGCAAAAACAGTGCTGCTTACAAACAGCGAGTTCAACAGCATTGTACTAAAGCCAAGTGTTGCAGTAAGTAATCCTAAACGAAAACTTCTCTCGGCTACCAAAAACAAAAACGAAGAAGACAAGCGCAGGAATGCTGTTTCAGGTGAAACGTATTCATCGCAGGTGGAGAACAGTTTTAACAACACCGGTCATTATCCGTCCATTGGTTTTGCAATGAATGTTGATAAGGCATCGTACAGCAATATCAGGCGCTTTATCAATATGAATTCACGTGTGCCGGTTGATGCTGTGCGTATTGAAGAGATGCTGAATTATTTTCCGCAATCGTATAAAGAACCTGCGCCGGGTAAAGATTTTTTTGTTCAGTCTCAGTTAACAGATTGCCCCTGGAACCCAATGAACCGTTTATTGTTTTTGCAACTGCAGGCACGAAAGATCAGTTATGATTCTTTGCCTCCAAGCAATTTTGTTTTCCTGATTGATGTAAGTGGTTCAATGGATCTGCCCAACAGGTTGCCGTTACTGAAAACCGCTTTTCACCGGCTGGTTGAAAATTTAAGAAGCATTGATACACTTTCCATCATGCTGTATGGCGGCACAGTTGGCATCGCATTGCAGCCAACAGGTGGTAATGAAAAAGAAAAGATCATGTCGGTGATCGATTCACTTGCTGCAGGTGGCGATACGCCCGGCGAATCGGCAATACGGCAGGCTTACCGGTTGGCACAAAGCCAGTTTATAAAAGGTGGAAACAATCGTGTAATACTTGCAACCGATGGCGATTTTAATGTGGGCGAATCGAGTGAAGAAGCATTGATGCAATTGATCACACAAAAACAACAAACAGGCATTTACCTTACTTGTCTTGGTGTGGGCATGGGCAATTATAAAGATTCAAAACTGGAAGCACTGGCAAAGAAAGGAAATGGAAATTTCGCTTATCTCGACAATGTAATGGAAGCAGAAAAAGTATTGGTGAAGGAACTGATGCAGACATTGTATGTGGTGGTGGATGATGCACATTTGAATATGATGTTTAACGAAGCGCAGGTAAAACGTTACCGCCTCATTGGTTTTGATAACAGGAAAGATGTGTTGGCCGATAGCAGCAGTATTCTTGAAGGTGGCGAAATTGGAACTGGGCATACTGTTACAGCTGTGTTTGAAATTGAACTGAATGAGAATTATACTACTGATCAATTAGTGGCAGAAGCGGATCTTAGTTTTGTTCCTGTGCGGTCTGCTGAGCGTGTGGAAGAAAAGCATTCAATCATGTACAACTACCGGTCGCTGTATAAGGTTGACAGCAGTTACCGTTTTGCAGCTGCAGTAGCCATGTTTGGATTAATGCTGAAGCAATCGCCTTACATTGAAAAACCAAACTGGGATGCGCTTGTTAATTTATTAAACAGTTGTGTTGATCCAGCAGATTACTGGCAAAACGAAATGCTCCAGCTTGTAAAAAAAGCAAAAGAGTTATACAAACCTGTAAAAGAAAGAAAACGCTGGTTCCGCAAGCGTGATAAAAAGAAAGAAGAGATCATTTTATTCTGATGATCTGAAACAATATACCTGCTACACGGTATAGGATAGTTTTTTCCTGCTGTTAGATTTGCTGCATTATTTAACCAAAAAACACAGGTATGAACTTATTCAAACTGAAAACACTTTCTTGCCTCATTATTTTTGCTACGGTTATTTCTTCCTGCAAAAAAGATGGCGGCGGCAACGAAATTGCAAAAGGAAAAGCCGAGATCAAAGCAAGCTGGAGCGGCGCCTCATCAGGCAATTTTGAATCATCACTTACAGTCAGTACATCCGTAAAAGCATCTCCGCTTATTGTATTGACAGGTGCATCTGTTTCATTGCCACCCAAAACCTGCCAGATATCTTTTCCCGTATCGATCACTGCCGGCACCTACAATCAATCGGGCAGCACGGTAAATGGTATTACGTTGTTGTTTAGTGATGGGGCAAAAGGTTATGCTATTGGAGGTGCTGGTGCCGCCGGTTTTACTGTAACTGTTACCTCTGTTTCTGATTCAGAGATCAAAGGAACATTCAGCGGACAGTTAGGAAACGGCAGCGATAATTCAAAGATCACAATAGCAAACGGCACATTCCAGGGGAAATTCTAACGGGTGTGTTTTAAAATAAAAAGCGGGCAGTAGTACAACTGCCCGCTTTTTATTTGTGTAGCGTTTACTGAATTATTTACTGCCTGTTAACTGGTTAAACAAAAATTTGAAGGTGCCATGTGTTTGCGAACGGAACGTGATCTCTGGTCCAAACACATACAAATTGCCTTTGCCCATTTTTGCAGAAAAAGCAGCAATGCCGTCAAGCAAATATTCCTGCCCCCACGCCCAGCCGCTGCGTAATGGCTGTGCAGTTGCATACCATGCAATTGGTGTAACCTCGCCTTTTGCAATAGCTGCAGGTGATAATTTAAACACAGGACTGCTTGATACAAACACATCGGCTTCACTGTTCATGCCCCATGCCGGTTGCTGTGTTGAATCAACTTTTACACGCAGTACACTGCCGGGTATGTAGTACTTTTCACCGGGCAGCACACGTTCAACACCGTTATTCATTTCCACCAACGCACTCTTTACGGGCAGTTTAAAATGATAAGCCAGGTTAGCACTATGGCCAATGGTAACAATGCTGCCGCCTGCTTCCACAAATTGTTTCAGCTGTGGGATTGATGAATCAGCTGTAATGCGGCCAATTGTTTTTTGATATTCTGCGGGCACTTCATCCACTCTTGGTCCACGGCCACCAAAACCACGGCCGCCGCCACCTGTTGTAACAGATGGTATTGCTTCGCTCACGAAAACGATCACATCATACTGATCAATGAGTTTACCAGCATCAATATCTTTTGCATAAATAACAGTGTAAGGAAAATGATGCTGTTCAAATATCCAGCGCATCCAGCCCGATGCCATTGAACCACCATATACATCCCACAAACCAATGCGTAATGATTTTATTTTTTTTGCTGTACCTGCAGGTTGTTTGCTTACAGCAACAACCTGTGTTCCGTATTCTTTTGCTGCTTTTTCAAGAATGGCTTTTGATTTACTGGTTGCTTTTACAAAAAACGATCCTTGTGCCGCCGCATCTGTAATACGTATTACTTCCACAGCTTCTTTCAACAGATCGTTCACAGCAATGAACGAAGCATTACCTGCTGCACTCAACAAATAGCCGCCTGTGCTGTTGCTGAATTTCCCGGGTGTTTTTTGTTCAGCACCATAAGCAATAGTTTCAAATGGCCCGTCAAAACCGGTAAGGATGCGATCGAACTTGAAGCCCATCGTAAAAGCGGGAGTCCAGCCTGCTGCATCATACGGACGAACGGGAGGACCACCGGGATAAAGAAAATCATTCGGATGATCCTGCGGTTCAAACATATCAATCACATGCGGACGGAAAGCCTGGTTTGCTTTCACCACATAAGAACCGGCAGGATATGTTTTACCTGCAACAGAAAAATCAGCTGTTGCTTTTTCTACACGTATGCCCGAAAGCAACAACGTATTCACAAACTTTACAGCCGAACTCATATCAGGTTGATCAGAAGGAATAATAAATCCTCTTGGATCACGCATGGCCGGATCTTTAAACACCGCATCATAATATTTCAATGGTACAGTATCAACAAAATTCTGATTACTGTTTTGTGCCGATGGACGCTGGTCTTTAAAGAATGCTTTTTTGATGGCTTCCACTTTATTGGGCGATAATGACCATTGATCTTTGTTGCCTTTGTCAATGGAATTTTTTCCCATCTTATAAATGTTGTACAGCAATGGTTCCCGGTTACGCACTGCATAATCCAGTACCGCATAGTTTAACGATACTGAATAATCAATGGATTGACGGAACAGCCAACGTTGTGGTGTAACAGGGTATGGTGTAGCTGCATTTGGAATAAGCCGTGCAGTTACCAACGGTACATTGGATGGAGTAGGGTTGCCAATAATTTCTGTGAGCAAACCTATAATGTTGTGGAAGTATGCTGTTGTACGCAAACCACCATTCCACCAGGTAGAAAATACAGAACCACCACGTTGTGTGTAACCGGGTTTATCTTCTACATTCAGGCGGTTGATCATGGCTGCACCAACAGCATCAATACCTGTTACTAATAATGGATCAAATGCAAAGTTGAACGGATCACGGTAGGGCGGGCCTGCCACAACAGAACCTGCAGGGCCCGTTTGGTGATGATTGTATAATATTTGCGGCATCCATTCAATGTATTGCTGGCGACTCATGTTCCTTGTTTCGCTCATGTTGTTCATGAAGAAATCACGGTTGTTATCATGACCAATATATTTCTGGTACAAACGTGGAAGATTGTTGAGTGAACGTTTCAATGTATCTGTATGACGCATATACCAGTTGGATACAAGTTCCTGCCCATCGGGATTTGCATGTACAAAAAGAATGATCGCATCATTGAGAATGCGTTGAGTTTCTGCATCGTTACGGCTGATGAATTGCCAGATGGTTTCAATTAACTGATGTGCGCCCACTGTTTCTGTAGCGTGCAAACCACCATCGATCCATACAACAGCTTTGCCTTGTGCAGCCAGTTCTTTTGCCTGCTCATTGCTGAGGTTTTCTGCCCGTGCAAGACGCTGCGAAATGCTTTTGTATTTTTCCAGTTGCTTCAGGTTTTCGGGTGAAGAAACGATGACCATGTATTGCGTACGCCCTTCTTCAGTTTTGCCAATATCAACCAGCTTTACTCTGTTTGATGCGGCAGCGATTTTTTTGAAATACGCTTCTGTTTGTGTGTAGGTGGCGAGGCGATAATTATCGCCAATGTTGAATCCAAAATGTTCTTTTGGCGATGGAATGTTTTGTGCAAAAAGGTTTGCGCCGATTAGCAGCAAAAGCATCGTGAAAACGGATCTCATGCAGGAAGTTTTTTAAGTAAATAATGAGAGAAGAAAGCGTGTGCCGGACTTCTCATGCTGATGCTTAAAGATAAGGCGCATCCTTTTTCAATGTTTTGCGATTGGATGAGCGGTTGGGGCTTTGTTTTCCACCGCTGAGAAGGGAGAGTGCAAAGAAAAAGCGCAGAGATTATCTCTGCGCTTAACTCCTTTTCTCTTTTCTCAGCGCCAAAATGTATTTTCACTCATCACTGCTCATTCACTCACCTTCACCCTCACGCCTTCGCTATGACTGGTAAATTCAGGCGCATACATACACTGAATGGTTGTAATGCCGCTGCTGTAATTACCTGCATGGGTAATGAACATCGGGTATTCGAATACATACGTGCCTTTGTTCAGGTAACTGAAGAAGAAATTAGTGCTGGCATCTTTGGTGCTTTCATAGTAACCTAAACCGCCCTGCCATTTGTATTGGCTCAATACATTCACCGGTTCCATACAGCTTGGACGCATGTCTTTCATGTGTACATATTCCATGTTGCGGTCAACACGCAATTCAATGCGCACTTTAATTTTATCACCTACTTTTAATTCGTCGCCTTCGTTCACCGGGGTAAGAACCGGGCCGTTTGCACTGTTGCGTTCAACAAAATATTTCTTCTGCAATTTCAAAGGCGTTTCAGCTGAGGTGATCTTGTCTAAGTTTTCAAAGTATTGCCAGTAAGCAGCACCCCATGTTGGCTGACCACTTGATTTGCTGACACTCACATTGATATTGCCGAAAGTTGGTTTTACAAAATTGCCATCAATGCTGCGTTTGAAATAACCTGTGCCTGCTTCTGTTTTTTCTGTTGAAGTGCTGAAAAGCTGATCGCCTGCTTTTATTTCAACAACAGGTTCGGCAGCGATCCATTCACCACCTTGCAGCAACAAAGCATAACATGCTTCAGCAGTTGCAATGGTTGTTTTCCAGTTTTGCGTTTGCTTTTGTTTCAGTAACCATGTCTTGAGATCGTTCACTGCTTTTTTATCGGCAGTAACATCATTAAACACTTCGATCATTAACGCCTGTGCTTCCACCGGTGCCTGGTACCAGTAATACCCTGCATTGAATTCTTTAAAGTACATACCCATCTCTTCGCTAAGCAATGCATTTTCTTTTAAGGATTGCACAATGGCGGTTGCAGTTTTTACATCTTTTGTACGATGCAATGCAAGAGCGATCATTCCCTGCATATACCTGCTTTGTTTAACCCAGTATTGTTTCGACTGTGTATTGTAGTAGTTGAAAGCCGTTTCTGTTCCTTTTGTTTGCACAATAGCAGGGAAGAAGCTGCGCATGTACAAATACTGAATTTGTGTTGAACTGATATTGTTACTCTTCAACGGCGTTTTATACTTCAACAGGTTGTCGTAATCTTCTTTCAGTCGTTTGTCGAGATAAACAATTGCTTTTGCAACAATGGCATTTAATGCAGGCTGCTGGTCTTTGGGTACAGCATTTAATTTTTGCAGGTGACCAATACCGGTGATGATGTATTGTGTAATGTAACGATCATCCGGTCCGCCTTTGAACCACATAAATCCACCATTTGCAGTTTGCATTTGCTGCAATTGTGCAAGGTTCTTGCTTAGTTCAGCACTCATCTTCACCATATCAAACAGCAAGGCAATATTTTTCTTTTGCTGTTCTTCATTTTTTGCCTGCAATACCCAGGGTGTTTCCTGCAGCAGTGCATTTTTCAGTTCTTCATTCTTTTGCAGGTTGCTCATCAACGCTGCAGTGTCTTTTATTTTCCATTGTTGCATCACCTGTTGTATGCGTGGCAGTTTTTGTGTGATGTGCGATGCCAATGCATTTGCATAAAACCTGTTCCATGTTTGCTCCGCACATTCATAAGGGTACTCCATTAAGTAAGGCAATGCCTGCACAGCATACCAAACAGGATTACTGGTGAACTCGATCGTGAAACGATGATGCGTTAAGCTCTCTGATTTTTCTGAGTTAATGAGTTTGGTGAAATTGAATTGCTTGCTGCCATCGCCATTCATCCACAACGGTAATGATTCTGTTACCAGCATGCGGTTTGTCAATACAGGCAATGTTGCTTCTTCGCCATCTGTTTTATTATCAGCTTTGGCAATAATGCGGTAGGTGAGTGCATCGTTGAAATTATACGGCACTTCCGTTCTGAATTTCACAACGGTGCTTTGCTTTGGCCCAACAGTAAAATGCTGCACGGGAAATGTATTCTGGAACCAGCCATCAACCGGTTGCATGGTTGTGCTGTTGAGCAATTGAAGATTACTGCTGCCTGTAATTTCTTTATCGGTCAGGTTGCTGATCTTGGCAGTGAATTCAAACCGATCACCTTCACGTAAGAAGCGTGGAGCAAAGGGTTGCACCATCAGATCTTTTTGTGTGATGATGCTTGTTTCACTTAAACCCATCGACAGATCTTTTGTATGCGCCAGCAACTGTGCCTTCCATTTGGTTAATGCTTCAGGCATGGTAAAGCTGAACGTAATGTTTCCTTCCGCATCTGTTTTTAAATCGGGGAAGAAGAAAGCGGTTTCGTTAAAGTTGGTGCGGATTGAAGGCGCTTCTGTTTTAATTATACTTTGATTAGTATGATCTAACGGGTTTAGCCACCATAAAGGTTTAGTCTCTTCTTCTTTTTTTTCTTTCTGATTAATTTTTCCAATGGAGAAAGTCGTTGAGTCGCTAGCCTCATTAGGTGCTGCTGCAGCTAAGGGAACGCTCTCACTCTTCGGCATTTTCATAAGCATCGGCCTGTCATCAAATAATCTCAATAGCTCATCATATTCTTTAAAGAAGGATTCATCATATTCTACTCTCCAATATGATTTGTGCGCATCAATTGGCGAGAAACCACCACCTCTCCAATTGTTCTGCAAATAATTGATCGGGAATAAATCCGGCTTATTCCACTGGTGCGGTTTAAACTGATCAAGCGATGCATCATACATACTTGCCAGCATTTCTGCAGCAACCTTGTCTCCTTTGTAACCACTGATTTTTATTTTCCATTGTTCTTCACTTCCGGGTAATGTTTTATCACGGAAGGTTTCATAGCTGATGTTTAAGTCTTTGTTTGTCCAAGGTACATGAACGTAACGTGTAAAATGATAAATGCGGTTATGCTTTACAAACGAATAGGCATAACCAAATCCTCCACGCTGCTTTTCGGTAACAGGTACAG
>JAACZX010000262.1 GCA_009996555.1 Chitinophagaceae bacterium
AACGCAAATCGGCGTTCGTCATGTGGAGCCCCGATGGAAAATATTTTACACTCACCCGCACAGACAACCGCAAAGTAAAAGACCTGTGGGTGATCAACAGTGTTGCTGAGCCACGCCCCACACTGGAAACATACAAGTACCAGATGCCGGGTGAAAAAGAAGCTCCCATCCGTGAGTTATATATCTTCAACTTTGAAAAGAAGACCTCATCAAAAATCAATACTTCTGCATTTAAAGACCAGGAAATTGCAGTATGGTCTGCGCCGTTAAAACAATTTCAGCGTGATGAAGAGAACCGGGCAACCATCTGGCATGGTACAAACGAGAAGTTTTATATGACACGTACCAGCCGTGATCTGAAACGTATTGATGTGTGTGCTGTAAATGTGAGCACAGGTGCTGTTACACCACTTATTGAAGAACGCATGAACACGTATGTGGAAACACGCCGCCTTGGTTTGATCAACAATGGTAAAGAAATGATCCAGTGGAGTGAGCGTGATGGCTGGGCACATTTTTACCTGTATGATGAAAATGGTAAACTGAAAAACCAGATCACCAGCGGTGCATTCCATTGCGAGGATATTGAAAGCATTGATGAGAAAAACCGTGTACTGTATTTCACAGCAAACGGACGTAATCCCAATGAGGATCCTTACTACCTGCATCTCTACCGCATTAACTTTGATGGTACAGGTTTAAAGCAACTTACCGAAACAAACTACGACAACAATGCAAGTATGGATGATAACAGCCGTTACTTCATCAATACTTACTCACGAGTAAACACAGTGCCTGTTTCATTGCTGCAGGATAATACCGGCCGCACCATTATGCAACTGGAAAAAACAGATATGAGCGGTTTGTTTGAAGCTGGTTACAAATTCCCCGAACCGTTTAAAGTAAAAGCAGCTGATGGCATTACTGATCTGTATGGTGTAATGTATAAGCCGTTTGATTTCGACAGCACAAAGAATTATCCCATTATTGAGTATGTATATCCGGGTCCGCAAACCGAAGCGGTAAACAAAGCGTTTGGCCGTGGTATGGATCGTGTTGACCGTTTGGCGCAAATGGGTTTTGTTGTGATTACTGTTGGTAACCGTGGTGGTCATCCTTCACGCAGCAAATGGTACCACAACTATGGTTATGGTAACCTGCGTGATTATGGTTTGGCCGATAAGAAAGCAGCCATTGAACAACTGGGCTACCGTCATAAATTCATTGATGTAAACCGTGTAGGTATTCATGGGCATAGCGGTGGTGGTTTTATGAGCACTGCTGCAATGTTGGTGTATCCTGATTTCTTTAAAGTAGCTGTGAGCAGCGCCGGTAATCATGAGAATAATATTTACAACCGCTGGTGGAGTGAAAAACATCATGGTGTAAAAGAGCAGGTGAGCGACAAAGGCGATACAAGCTTTATTTATACCATTGACCGTAACCCTGAGCTGGCGAAAAATCTGAAAGGACATTTGATGCTGAGCCATGGTGATATTGATAACAACGTACACCCTGCAAATACGATCCGTATGGCAAATGCACTCATTAAAGCCAATAAACGCTTTGAGTTGGTGGTGCTGCCCGGACAACGTCATGGTTACGGAACAATGACTGAATATTTCTTCTGGAAAATGTGTGATTATTTTTCACAACACCTGTTGGGTGATAATTCACAACCGGTAGATATGGAAGAAATGAACAGAGAGATTGAGCGTGGCAATCCAAGATAATTCTTTCTGAAAAAGATCATAATAAACAAAAAGCCGGTCGTAGTTATACGACCGGCTTTTTGCTTTCTGTCCGCTTTTTACGAAAGAAATAAAACAAAGCTGCAACACCGAAAATTCATATACGGCCAGTGTCTTTTTTTAGTAAATTAGTAACCCGGGCTTGATACTGCTTTCCTGGCACTTTTATATGAACATTCAGAAACATGGGAATATTCGTACACGTCTGCTGACCTGCGTTGCAGCTATGTTCCTTTGTTTTACACTTCATGCACAGGTTTGTCCTCCCAATATTGATTTTGAACAAGGCGATTTTAATCACTGGACTGCGTACACAGGTTCGGTATCTGCAGCTACAGGCGTCAATCAAATGTTACTTAATGCAACCGGGCCCATTGCCGGACAGCACGAGGTCTTCTCCCGTTTACTGAATTCAAACGACCGGGATCAGTTTGGCGGTTTCCCTGTTGTGTGCCCCAATGGTAGTGGCTTTTCTGTAAAACTTGGTAATACTATGGGCGGTGCACAGGCAGAAGGATTATCATACGAGTTTACCATTCCTGCAAACATGAATACGTATTCCATCACGTATCATTATGCTGTGGTGTTTGAAGGACCGAATCACCGGGAAGCAGAACAGCCAAGACTGGAGATTGAAGTAATGAACCTGTCGGATAATAAACGTATTGATTGTTCTTCTTTTCAATTTATCCCTTTCGGTAGTGGCCTTCCGGGTTTCTTTGAAGCGCCTGTTCGTGCAAATGAAAATACACCTGTTTGGGTGAAAGACTGGACCGCAGTTACCATCAATCTTAACGGACAGGCAGGTAAAACCATCCGCCTGTTTTTTAAAACATCCGATTGTACGTTTGTGCGCCACTTTGGTTATGCATACATTGATGTAAATACAGAATGTTCTTCTGAATTTACCGGTGCTACTTATTGCCCCAATGATACATTGGTAAATGTTGTTGCACCTTTTGGTTTCCAGGAGTACAAATGGTTCAACAGTAATTTCTCGCAGGTAATTGGCCGCAACCAGCAATTGGTATTACGGCCGCCCTTTCAATCAGGTTCATTAATAGCAGTGGAAGTAACACCGTATAACGGATACGGTTGTAAGGACACATTGTATGCACGGTTGGTTGATACACTAACACTAAAAGCGAATGCCGGGCGTGATACGGTTTATTGCGGATCCGATCCTGTGTTGATCGGCGAAAATCCTAAACCCGGGCTAACATACCGGTGGTCGCCGGTAACCGGTTTATCTGATCCCAATATTGCCAACCCGTTTGCAAGTCCTGCTTTATCTACCCAATATGTATTAACAGTCTATAGCGGAGGAGGAGGGTGCTTTAAACGGGATACCATCTTTGTTACATCAACTTCTCCCGATACGACGCTGCAGTTTACGGGAAGCACTATGTTCTGCCGTACATCCGCCACCGATAGTGCAGTGCTTGCCGTGGCATCAACCGTAAATGTACAATGGTTCAGAGATGGCATTATTCTGTCTGGTAACAACCAGCATCGCTTCCGTTTATCACAGTCGGGCACATACTATGCTGTGGTGCGCAATGCAGATGGATGCGCATTAACCACACGCAGCGTAAGTGTATTGATCGAAGAACCCAAGCCGGGCATTACTTATCCAATAGAGTACACGTTCCGCAATACAGCGCTTCAGTTGCAGGCACGAACGATTGGCAATGATGTAGCTTGGTCGCCGCCTGTTTACCTGAACGATGTGTTGATTCAAAAACCAATTTTTGAACGAGATAACATCGGCGAGCAATTGTATACCATACGGATGATCACTGTTGCAGGTTGTACAACCATTGATACACAAATGGTGAAAACGATCAAAGAGGTAACAGTGTATCTGCCTACAGCATTTACGCCAAACAATGATGGCCTTAACGAC
>JAACZX010000263.1 GCA_009996555.1 Chitinophagaceae bacterium
GAATTACTATAGTTTAAATAAACAATCGCCCATCGTTTCGTTCAAAGAAGCTACTATTCTTGGACAAGCGCCGGATAAAGGATTGTATTTCCCTGAAAGCATTCCACAGGTTGACAAAGACCTTATCAACAAGATTGAAACGATCAGCAACGAAGAAATTGCTTTTCGCATCATCAAGCCTTATGTAGGCAACGAAATAAAGGAAGAAGAACTTTTCCGCATTGTTTCTGAAACAGTAAACTTTCCGATTCCGCTTGTAAACGTAAGTGATAATATTTCCTCGCTGGAATTATTTCATGGTCCAACATTGGCGTTCAAAGATGTGGGTGCACGTTTTATGAGCAGGTGCCTGGGACAATTTGTTCGTGAAGGTCAGGCCGCTCAAAGTGGCCACACCGGTAAGGTTACAGTACTCGTTGCCACCAGCGGCGATACTGGCGGTGCTGTTGCCAATGGTTTTTATGATGTGGAAGGAGTGGATGTGGTGATTCTTTATCCAAGCGGCAAAGTAAGCAGTGTGCAGGAAAAACAATTGACCACACTTGGTAAGAACATTCATGCACTGGAAGTGAACGGTACGTTTGATGATTGCCAGCAGTTGGTAAAGCAAGCCTTTACAGATGCAGAACTCAACAAGCAATTATTTCTTACATCAGCTAATTCCATTAATGTAGCAAGATGGTTACCGCAACAGTTCTATTATTTCTTTGCATACAAACAGTGGCTTAACTCCCCTTTAGGGGATGGGGGGCAGCCTCCTGTTATAAGCGTACCAAGCGGCAACTTCGGTAATATCTGTGCAGGCATACTTGCACACATGAGTGGTTTGCCGGTAAATCATTTTATTGCAGCATGCAATGCAAATGATATTGTTCCGAACTATATGGAGAACCAGCAATACCAGCCAAAAGCTGCTGTTGCAACCATCAGCAATGCAATGGATGTGGGCAACCCCAGCAACTTTGTACGCATCCTCGAATTATTTCATCAACAGTTTCCGCAGTTGAAAGAAAAATTCAGCAGCGTAAGCATTACCGATGAAGAAACAAAACAAACCATGAAGCGTGTGTTTAATGAGTTTGGTTACACACTCGATCCGCACGGTGCAGTTGGGTATTTGGCATTGGAACGATATTTAGCTGATGCCGGTAAGCCACTCCAAAACACAGCGGGTGACTCACCGTTAAAAGGCATTTTTCTGGAAACTGCACACCCCGTGAAGTTTTACGATGTGGTTGAACCAGTGTTGAAAAAAGTAATTGAATTACCCGACGCAGTAAAAGCAATCATTGATCTGCCAAAGCAATCAACCAAAATGGATGTTTCGTTTGAACAATTGAAAAACTTTTTGTTGAAAGCAGTATAATTTATTTCATCAACTAAGCTGTTTTCCCTAAATTGAGCGAAGAGTTGCCTGCCGTACAAAATCATTGTGCGAACGCAACTCTTTTTCATTATTAACACTTAAGATCGATCATGATGGATAGCGAACTGCTGATACAAGGCTATCAAACCAGTGATGCATTATTTGACGAAATGCAACACACAGGTAAGATAAGATTGCCGTATCAAAAACTTATAGAAGAGCTGAAGTTATACAGCACTTCCGACCTGCATTTAAAACATCAGCTTGCCGGCGATCTGTTCATGAGCCAGGGTATCACGTTTACCGTATACAGCGATGATGCCGGCATTGAACGCATTTTTCCTTTCGACATTCTTCCACGCATTATTACTGCTGCAGAATGGGCGCACGTTGAAAAAGGAATTCAGCAGCGGTTGAAAGCATTGAATCTTTTTCTCAAAGACATTTACAGTACGCAGGAGATCATTAAGGATGCCATCATTCCCCCGCAACTCATTGCCTCCTGTCCGCATTACCTGCGTGAAGTAGCCGGCATAAAAGTGCCGCATGATATTTATGTACACATTTCCGGTATAGACCTCATTCGTGGAGAAGATGGCACGTTTTATATCCTGGAAGATAACCTGCGCACACCATCAGGCGTATCATACATGCTGGAGAACAGGGAAGTAACAAAGCGTTTGTTTCCTGATCTGTTATCAAAAAACAATGTGCGGATGGTGAACAATTACCCGTTGCTGCTGCACAATAACTTAATGGCCTTATCGCCACGGCCCACAAGCAATCCTACAGTAGTATTGCTTACACCAGGCATTTATAATTCGGCTTATTATGAACATACTTTCCTTGCCCGGCAAATGGGAATCCAGTTAGTGGAAGGAAGAGATCTTGTGATCAACAATCACAAAGTGTATATGAAAACCACTGCAGGTTTGCAACAGGTGGATGTGATCTATCGCCGCATTGATGATGAGTTCATGGATCCGTTGTTGTTTCGCCCCGACAGTATGCTTGGCGTGCCGGGCATTATGGGAGCCTATCGCAAAGGCACTGTTGCATTGGCAAATGCCGTGGGCAATGGTGTGGCCGATGATAAAGCGGTGTATGCGTATGTGCCTGCCATGATCAAATACTATCTCAATGAAGAACCCATCTTACCAAACGTTCCTACTTACCAGATGAGTAATGATGATGAACGTGAATATGTGTTCAATAACATGCACAAGATGGTGGTAAAACGTACCAACCAAAGTGGTGGTTACGGAATGCTCATGGGCAACAAAGCAACGGAGGAAGAAATGCGTTTGTTCAGGGCTGCTATCGAAAAAAGCCCGAGGGAGTTTATTGCGCAGCCCATCATTCAATTATCAACTGTTCCCTGTTTTATTGATGGTGAATTAAAAGCAAGGCATGTTGATCTGCGGCCTTATGCGTTATGCGGTCCCGATGGTATCAAGATCGTACCGGGCGGTTTAACACGAGTGGCTCTGAAAGAAGGTTCGCTTGTTGTAAACTCATCGCAGGGTGGCGGAAGTAAAGACACCTGGGTGATAGACTAAGTACGAAGTAAGAAGTACGAGGTACGAAGTGAAAAAAGTTGCAGGTTGCAAGCAGGGGAAACCGCAGAATCAAACTTGTTACCGGATACTGGCAAGCAGAAACAAAATTAAAAATTCTAAAATCTGAAATCATAAATGCTATCCCGTGTTGCTGATTCAATGTTCTGGATGAACCGTTATATGGAACGGGCTGAAGGGTTGTTGCGTGTATTGCTCACCAACTATGTATTATCGCTTGATAAAGGGCCCTATGGTGTTCATACATGGAAACCGGTGCTGGAAATATTCGGAAATCTTTCAGAAGAAGAACTGGATAAAATTCAATATTCATCTGCAGATACATTGCAATACCTGTTGCTCAACCGGTCGAACCATAATTCGCTCCGGAACATCATTAATAAAGCAAGAGAAAATGCCAGAGGTATGCAGGATCATATTACAAAAGAAGTGTGGGAAGAAGTAAACCTCATTTATCATACCGTTAACCAGCCGGGACTTGAAAAAAAATTATCTGGTGCTGAAGCATTGCCCAACCTTGACAGGTTATTAAAGCTTTGTTTGACTTATGTTGGTGTAATTGATACAACCATGCCCCGTGGTATGGGCTGGAATTTCATGAATATCGGCCGGTTGATTGAACGTGCTGTTCTTACAACAGATGTTACCTGCAAGCAGTTTGAACAGATCAGTTTTGAGCTGGAAGATCACAAAGATATTTTGTACTGGCG
>JAACZX010000264.1 GCA_009996555.1 Chitinophagaceae bacterium
AGGTCAGCTGCCAGCTTTCCATCAAAATCATACTTAGTAACAAACTTTGTTTTCATTTGAAATAACTGCGGAGCCACATCTCCACCAAAGAAAATTGTTTCATTATTTTCTTTGATCCAGAACACCTGGTGCCATGGACTGTGTGCACCTGTCCATTCGTAATAAATATAATCATCAATTACACCGGTACTTTCGACTAATTGTATGCGGTCTGTTTCAGTAAGCAAACTAACATCATCAACAGCATACGACTTTGATAATTTACTAACTGCAATTTCAAGCTCCTGTTTATTCACCACATAAGTTGCGTTAGGAAAACTCATGAAGCGTTGTTTCAATACAGCATCTTCTTTACTGATGCCACCTGCATGATCTCTATGCAAATGACTCATCAATACTTTTGTTATTTCCATTGGGTTAATACCAGCCTGCATCAGGTTATGGTGTATCTGCAATGTGCCATCGGGCATGGTAAACCCAAGTCCGGTATCAAGCAACAGAATATCTTTTTCTGTAACAACAACAAACGGCTGCACTTCTACCAGCAAGCTGCCTGCAGGTCGTTCCTTGATATTATCTTTTGAGGGATCGAAAGGAATAAATTTTTTTGTACCATCTACTGTAAAACTGCCTTCGGAAAGTGGAATAATTTTCATGTGTTCATTTTCATGTACCTGACTTTTCTGCTACAACTGTGTTGTAACTGATCATTAACAGGCTGCAAAGATAAAGACGGGAATAGTAATCAATTCATCACCAGTTTTGGTGCGCCGATCATAGTGTCAAATATAAACAACTCATCTAATTCATAGTTGATGAACGGGCGTATAGGAAACAGATCAATAAGCGCTTCAGCATCCGGCTCCGACTCAGCATTCAGCACCACCCACCCTTTGCTGCGTGTTCCGTTTACTGAATAAGTGATGATCACTTCATCACGCATCATATCCTGTATATGCTGGCGGTGAGCGGGTATAGCTGCCCAGAAATCTTCTTCCAACAACGCTGGCAAATAAAAAGTACAGAGATATTTTTTCATACCCGGACGATTTAGATTGTTAACAAGAAGGCAGGCAACAGCTCAGAGTTTGTTAACGCAGCACCATGCTACGGTCAGCATCGAGGCGCAGCATTATAAAAATCAGGATGGTGAATGTTACAAGCGAAGACCCACCATAGCTCAGTAAAGGTAGTGTAATCCCGATTACAGGCATTAAACCAATGGTCATGCTAATGTTGATCATGATATGAAACAAGAGAATGGCAGCCACACTGTATGCATATACACGGGAAAAAGTGCTTCGCTGCCGTTCAGCAAGTGTAATGATGCGGTAGAGTAAAAAGAAGTATAATGCAAGCAGCAAAGCACTTCCCCAAAAGCCAAAACTTTCACCAATAGCAGTAAAAATAAAATCGGTATGTTGTTCCGGTACAAAATCGCCTTGTGTAGTAACACCTTTCAGAAATCCTTTTCCGGCAAGACCACCTGAGCCAATGGCAATTTTCGATTGCTTCACATTATAAGTATAGTCACGCTTTTTTCCGCTTGCCAGTTCCTTTTCGTATTGTGCAATTCTTTCAGGCGATTTAGGTATATAGCTTTTACCAAAGTTGCTGAGTACACGCTCTGCCTGGTAAGGTTTCATGATCTTATCAAACACAATATTATCTACAAACCATTTGAATCCTATTATTGCTACATATAGAATGAGAAGGCCTCCTAATAAAAAGAAATTCCGTTTAATTGGCCGCCAGAGGTAGTAAACAGCAATCAGCACTGCCACACCCACAGCAATTACATACGGTGTAAAATCCAAAACAATTGAAGAGATAAACAACACCACAAACGAAAATCCTGCAATAAGGTATGCAGCAGGCAAACCCTCTCTGTACATTACCAGGAAGAATGAAAAGTAAACCAAGGCAAGGCCTGTTTCTTTTTGTGCAATAGACAATAAAGCCGGGCCAAGTGTAAGTGCAAATGCAATAAGATGAGAGCGAAATGTTTTAAACTCCGTTTCCTGCCGGCTTAAATATTTTGCAAGTGCCAATGCTGTAAACACTTTACATAATTCGGCAGGCTGCAGGTTAAAACCTCCACCCAGTGCAATCCATGATTTTGAACCACTGATGTCTTTACCAATTACGAATGTGAGCAACATCAGCAAGATGCCAAACATGTACAGCAGATTGGCGATGGTGGTAAAGAACTTACTGTCTGTAAGCAAAATAAACACACCCACCAGAGAACTGATGCCGATGAACAATACCTGCTTTGAATAGTTCTTCTTTAACTCCAGCAGCGATTGTACAAACGAATCGCCCATGCGAAACTCTACTGAAAAAATAGCAATGAAGCCAACAAGCACTAATGCATAGTACAACAGCAACGTTGTTACATCAACCCCTTTTCCTATGGTAGCCTGTTTGTCCATTAACTCTTTTGCTGTTTTGCTTCTTTAAAAAACTGTAACCGTTCCGTTGGCACAAGAGCAAGCAATTTTGTTTGCTTGTTCTTCTCTTCCGGTTTTGCCGGTGTTGAAGGTTGTTTCGGTTCAGCCAGTTTGCCAACAGCAGTTGAATCAAGACGGGGTTTCCTTTGTTTTATCTGCTGAGCTGAATCTTTTACTCTGCGGATAGAATCTCTTCTGTACTGCTCATACTTGATCTTTGCAGGTGTGATCACTACATTACTGATGCGTTCGATCTCTGCTTTACGCCTGTCGCCTGCAATTGAATCGGTAAGAAATTTTTCCATCAGCAATGATGCGATTGGTGCAGCCCATGTGGAACCGTAACCCGCATTTTCAACCACCACACAAATAGCGATCTTCGGATCATCTTTTGGTGCAAATGCCACAAAGAAAGAATGGTTCTGCTGTTTCTTACCTCTGAAATAGTTTTCAACCGTTCCTGTTTTTGCACAAACAGCATAGCCATCAATTGCAGCATTGCGGGCAGTACCATTTGTTACCACCATTTCCATTCCATCAATTACAGCCTGGTAATAATCATTGGTAATATGCAGTGGCGAAATTTTTCTTCTGTACTTATTGAGTATCGTATCTTCTGCTGTTTCGCCTTCAATGTTTTTTACAAAGTGCGGTGTGTAATACCAGCCACGGTTGGCAATTAAACACATTGCATTTGCCATTTGCAGAGGGGTGGTTTGCATCTCTCCCTGCCCAATACCAAGCGAAGCAATGGTACAACTGCTCCAGCCGCCTTTACGAAACACTTTGTTATAACGTGCAGTATCCGGAATATAACCTGCATACTCACCGGGAAGATCAACACCCAGTCGATGACCAAGTCCAAAACCCGACATGTATTCTTTCCACTTCATTAACCCGGCTTCAATGTTTCCGTATTGTTTGTTATCAAGCGCCATACGTAAAACATGCGCATAATAAGAGTTACATGAGTTGGCAATGGATAAGCTGAGATTAGCCGCATGCCCGGCATTTCTATGCGTACACGCTGGTCTGCCGCAAGGTCCATAGCGGCCAAAACAAGCATAACCAAATGATGGCGTAATCAATCCTTCATCAAGTGCAACCAATGCACCCAATGGTTTGAATGTAGAACCGGGCGGATAAACACCCTGCATGCCACGATTTAATAATGGAGAAGCCGGATCTAAAAACA
>JAACZX010000265.1 GCA_009996555.1 Chitinophagaceae bacterium
CATTACGCAGCAAAGCACCCGGCAACAGATGACTTTCACACAAAATCTGGAAACCATTACAAACACCCAGCACTTTTCCGCCTTTGTTGGCAAAAGCAATCACACTTTCCATCATTGGGCTAAAACGGGCAATGGCGCCGCAGCGCAGGTAGTCGCCGTAAGAAAAACCGCCGGGAAGCACAATACAGTCTTCCGTTGAAAACATACTGAGGTCTTTATCTTTATGCCAAAGCATGATCACTTCCTGGTTCAAATCATGTTGCAGGGAGTCCTGCATATCTCTGTCGCAATTACTGCCGGGGAAAACAACAATACCAAATTTCATATACAAAAGGAAAGTGCAAAGGTAAGGGTTGATGCCCATTAGCTACTCAGGTTCGCATAATTTGCTACTACCCAAATAAGGCTGAGCCAGAAAATAAGTTCAGGAAACGTTTTCTTTTTGGGGTAAAAGTAGAAAGCGGCGTGAAAGAGGCTCAATGGCACAGCTGCCAATACCCAATGTGTAAGCCCCTGGAAACTGTTTACGAAAGGAATGAACAGCGCAATGATGAGATAAAAGATCATGAAATTCCAGCTCTTTCTTGTTTGTACCAGCAACCGGGGCGAATACTGCCTGCTCATTAATAAGCCCACCAGTAACGGAAATAATACCAGACTGAAGGTTACCCAAAATTCCCAGTTGAAAAGCACATCGGGCAATCGCAGGTATTGTGCAGGCACCACAGCTTCAGTCATGTACCATTTATCCCACACAAAAAAGTAAACAAACAGGAAGTAAAAAGGAGTAAGAATACCAAGTATAGCTATGAGCCATTCTGTTAAATAAAAAGGACGGAACAGGATAAGTGCTACAATAAGTAAGAGCAACAGGTATGCTGATGGAAAATAGAAAAATGAACAGAGGCCAAATCCAAAGCCGATATTGAACAAAATGGTTTTGGGTTTGGGGTGATTGTATAAACCCACCATCCTGGGCCATGCCCACACAAGAATGGTGTTGATGATGAGTGCCGGTGATAACACATTCCACTCAGGCACCACACTGGTAATAACCAGGTATGATAAAGCCAGCAAATAATTAGGCGTTGAAAAAAGTTTCTGATCATTTACAAGGCCGTTAAAAGTAATAGCCTGTGTAAACAACAGAACAAATGCAAGAATGGGGTATAATACCGGAAACACTGCACCGCTCTGCTTCAATGCTTTCAGTAATTCAATGTAAAGAAACCCGTCTGTTACTTCCGGTTTGGGAATTACAGGCGTAATGAAGTAGGGCAACTTAATAAGCACCCCTAAAAAAAACAGGATAAGAACATTCAGCGGATTATTTCCAGAGAAAAAACGGACCACAGTTCTGATGATTTGCTTCGCAAACATTCACGAAAGAAATTCATTTCACCAAAAAAAATACCGTAGCAAAGCTTCCGGTATTTTCTATGCTTGTTTGTTGAACTAAAATTCTATTCGTGCAAAGCTGAATGAATTCCGGTAAAGACAGGGAACGATCATTTCTCTTGAACTTACCTGTTTACCAAAACGGATCATGAATTCATACCCTTTGTCGAGGCTTTTCAATGGCGGCTCTTTGTTAATGCGGCCGTTAGGGTCAAGCGATTGCGCATTCAGCATGGGCGACCTGCGGCTCCATTCGTTGTACAGAAATAATAATTCAGCACCACTGTTCATGATCTGGTAGCTGATCATATTATCGGTATTATCATCAAACTGCGTTTTTGCAACCACATTGTTCCATTGCATGTTTGCATCTTTATCAAGTGATAACACCATTACATTATCAGCATAATATCTTGTTTGCTGTGCGCCGCCCCAACCGTATGGCGAGTTCCAGCCACTTCCAAAACCACCCCATCCCCAGTTATTATAGGGGTTCCAGCCCCAGTAACTGCCGGGATAAAATGAGTTACCCCACATCCATGGATTATCCCAACGGTTAAAATTGCCGCCACGTGAATTACCATAAGTACTTTCACCGGTTATTAGCAAGCCACCATCTCTCCGCACAATCAGGTGCTTCAGAAAATAATTATTGAAGGCCATTCGTGCAGAGTTATCGCCTTTGGCCATCGCCCTGAAATCATCAGTGAATTCAATTGCTTTTTCAATAGCAGTACCGGAAAGATCTTTATTGATCACAGCAGTAAACAGCCCGTCAATATTTCCACGTCGTGTTTTTGAATAAAGAGAAGTGAGTATATAACGTCCGTTCAGATTATCAACTTTGATCCTCAGTTCATCAAGCAACACTTTATTCAATGCAAGATCGAACCATTTAATTGAATCGGCATAAGTAGGCAGCACCACCAACCTTGCCTTGCTGATATATTCTCTTGCTGCCGGCCTTGCCACATGGCTGAACAGGAAGTTGCCTTCATTATCCAGGTAAAAATCGGCAATCGCCTCTTTTGAATTTTCGAGATGATAAGCAAATGATGAGCGACGGATGGGCATCAGGTTATGACTGAGCAACAAGGTTTGAATGGTGAAATCATCCCGTTGTTTATTCTTCATCTTAAACACCATCAGCTTCTGTTTATCATCGCTGATGATGGTGCTGTAAATTTTGTTATCGCTGAAAATACTGAGTTGCGTGGTATCAAGTTCAAGTGGTTCACCGATCTTTTTACCATTTTCATCAATCATTACTCCCATGCAATAAACAATATTCTTTTTCTGGAACTGGTAAATGACCATTGAATGATCAGGATGCGAAAACACATCCACATTAATTGCCCTGTCGGGAATAAAATCAAGCTCCACTTTATCTTTTTGTTTCATCTCTGCATCATACACAGAAACAAAATGACGGGTGCGGTTGTTCTTATATACAAGGTAGTTTGAACCGTACTTGCCCATCACTTCAAATTTGAGCTGGCGCAGGTCATCACGATCAGGCTCGGAGTAATAAATCCTTTGCGCATCAGCAAAAGAAACAGCAAGAATAGCGGTAACGGCCAGAACTATCGTTTTCATGATCTTCATATCTGTCAGTGATTACTATTTAAAATTACGTTGAAAGCGAACATTTCGTATACAAGATGCAGTTAAAAATTAAATTGCATATATCTTACAAAAAACAAAACCATCTATGGCTACGGTTTGTATTACCGGGGGTACCGGGTTAATTGGCACTGCACTTACAAAACATTTATCCGCCAAAGGTCATGCCATTATCATTCTCTCACGTTCAGCAAACAAAAAGGCTGACTCATCTGTTACGTATATGCATTGGGATCCGGAAGCTGGTATTATTGACAGCAATGCCATATCGAAAGCCGACTATATCATTCACCTTGCCGGTGCCGGTGTGGCTGATAAACGATGGACAAAAAAAAGGAAAGAAGAGATCAGGAACAGCCGCATTAATGCCAGCGCCTTACTGGTAAAAGCGTTGAAAGAAACCAACAACCATGTGCAGGCAGTTATCAGTGCAAGCGGCATTGGCTGGTATGGCCCTGATAAAGAAAAAGCATTTATAGAAACCGACCCTGCATACACCGATTTTCTTGGCAGCACCTGCAGCGATTGGGAAAACAGCATTGAACCTGTTACTCAACTTGGCAAGCGGTTGGTGAAACTGCGTACCGGCATCGCCTTAAGTAATGATGGTGGTGCACTTATTG
>JAACZX010000266.1 GCA_009996555.1 Chitinophagaceae bacterium
ATGTGGCACAAGTGTTGACTTATAAAGATCGCTTGCCACCAGGTTCATTTTTTGCGGAATGATCTGCTGCACTGATGCTCCTGCAAAAAACTTATCGGAGTAAAGCCACAATCCTGCATTCAGCTCCGGTTTAATTTTCCGCAGCTCGGTTGTAAACCCACCAACAGCCGGATCAACAGGATTTGCCAATTGAATTTTTGAAGCATCAATATTGATACCTGAAATACCTGCTGCAAAACCGGCCGATAAATTAAGCGTTGGTGAAAGACCTAAATGATATGCATACGATGCAGTGGCATAAAACCGGTTGATGTAGCCGGTTTTGTAATTCACCACACTCCCTCCTATTCCATGGTGAGGCGCTGCTGCGGTGTACTCTTCCCAGTACTGTTTTCCCCTTGGGTTTTCACCGGGAACAGCAAATGATGTTGGGCTTGTGCGGTAATCTTCTTTGCCAATTGGTGCATGTATGGTTGCATATACCGTTTGTGGTGCGCCGGGAAAACCCAGCCACTGGTTACGGTAACTCAGTTTAATATCCGTGTAGTTTTCAATTCCTGTTAATGCAGGATTCAATACATACGGATTAAGAATATACTGTGTGTAATGCGGACGTTGCTGTGCTGCAGCCATCACTCCGGTCATCAACCCTAAAACAAATAATAACTTCTTCATTGCTGCTGCTTATCGTAAAATAGTTACATAACCTGTTATGCGTTTGCGTCCATTCTTTGGATCAAGTACATAATAATAAGTACCTGCAGGCAACGGCTGACCTTTGTACTTTCCATCCCACGGTGTAGTGTAACCGACAGAACGATACACGACTGAACCGGCTGTATTATATACTTCAATCACAGCGCCGGGATAATCGCCCAGGAATTTGATCTCCCAGAAATCATTGATCCCATCACCATTGGGTGTAAATGTATTTGGCGGCCTTGGCGACTTGAGGATCTTCACAAACAGATCATCCGTTTCCTTACAGCCAAACTCATTGGTAACCGTTAGCAGGTAAGTAATATCATCCTTGGGCTGCAGAATTGTTGGCAACTGCAGTGTGGCATCATTCAGATATGTTGATGGCGACCACAGGAACTGCAATCCGGTACCTGCTGCAGCAACATCAGTGATCTTGCGTACACCATCTTCCAATACCGTAAGATCAGCACCTGCATTAACCGTTGGCTTTGGCCACACTTCAATGGTTTGATCAGATGTGCTGATACAACCATTACCGGCAGTAAATGTGTAACGGATGGTATGCGTGCCGGTGCCTGCATTCAGCGGATTAAACAATCCATTGCTGTTTACTCCCGGTCCGGTATAAACGCCGCTACCTGTTAACCCGCCCATTTCAGAACCCTGACCAAGCTGGAACGGAACATCATTTACACAAACACCAAACAATGCACTGAACTGTGTGAGCGGACTTGCATTAACTGTAATGGTTTTGATCACTTCATTCACACACAAAATACCTGAATAGGATCTGTAACGAACCTGGAATGTTTTTGTTAACGGCGATTGAAATTCAGGATAACGGTGTTTATAGATCTTGCCCGCTGCGGGTGTATCATCCACTTCCACAACAGACGGTGCATTCATGTTATCCCAATAGATCTCTACTTTGGTTACATTACCAAAATCAACTGTTGATCTGTCTTCCAGCTCCACATCCTGGTTACTGCACAATGCATTGGCAGAACGTACAGCAAAATCAGCTTTCGGAATCGAACCATTCACCGTAAACGGAATGGCTGTAACAGAATCACGGCAACCGTCTTTTGATGTTACCTGTAATGAAAGCAGGTAATGATCGGCCTTATTAAATTTCACCGAAGGATTCTTTCCTGTACTTGTTACAGGCAACGGGCCGGGAACAATTGCCGGTGTACCTGTATTAAATTTCCACAGATAGCTCATCTGTGCTTCGCTGTTATCTGCAATGGATGAGGTATCATTAAAGATTGCCTGCGCATCACTCAAACAAACTTCAGGCAACACAAATCCAATGTTTGGCAACGGATTGATATGCACCGTTTGGGTTAACGTATCACTCACACAACCTTTTGAATTTTCTGTTACCACCCGAATGGTATAATCGCCCCATGCAGGATAGGTATGCATTGCCAATTGGTTGCTCGATATAATGGTACCACTACTCAAATACCAATCGGTTCTTGTAATTGTTCCCACATTGGCAGTAGATGTATTCGAAAACGTGACCGCATTTTTTTCACACAGCAAAGAGTTGATGGTAAAACCTGCCGTTGGCCATGGATTCACCACTACTGTTTTGGTAACGGTATCACTCACACAATTCTGGTTGCTGTACACCCATAGTGTAGCCGTGTATGTTCCCGGGTTGGTAAAATTCTTTACAGGATTTTGCTGCGTAGAAGTTGTACCATCACTAAAGCGCCACTCCCACTTTGTTACAGGATGTGTAAAAGCGTTTGATGCATCGGTAAATGTAACTGGTGTTTGCCAGCATACTTCAGCAGGAGCCGTAAAATCTGCTTTAGGTTGTGGATAGATCTTGTCAACCGCTTTTGTAACTGAATCAATACAACCGTAAGCTGATGTTATTATCAGCTTTGCAGTAAACGGGCCAACTGATGAATACTGGTGTGATGGATTTTGTATTGAAGAATTATTCAATGCCCCGCTTGCTGCATCACCAAAATTCCAGAGATAGGTAAACTGGTTTTGTGTTCCGTCGGCAATGGTAGAGTTATTGGTGAAGTTAATAACAGGATTGGGCATACAACCATACGCTGCTCCAAAATCAACTGCAGGATTTGGTCTGATGGTAAACGGCAGCGAATAAACCGGGCTCAAACATCCCGTGTTGGTCTTCAGTTGTAAAGTGGCCGTATAGTTTCCTGTATTGGCAAAACCAGTTGTAACACTTGCATTGCTGGTATTATTAAGAGGGCTGCCTGTTCCCAGGTTCCAGTTCCAGTTGGTAATACTGCCAAACCCTCCTGCAAGCGTTGATGAATCGCTGAACGTAAGTGTTTTGCCCACGCATAAGGCTTCCGGTATGCCAAACTTTGCTACCGGTACACGTGTAACCGAAATAAACTTTTCTGTTGTATCGCTCAAACAACCGGCATCGGTCATGGCCACATAACGTACTTTAAACTGCCCGGGGTTGCTGAATGCTTTTGAAGGATTGAAGGATGTGCCGGGTGCGGAACCATCACCAAAATCCCAATAGTGTTTAATAATGGAGCGGCCGCTGCTTGTATTGATTCCGGTAAAGGCGATCAACGAATCGGTACAGCCTGCCGCTGCTGTATTGGCCCAGGAGAAACTTGCCGTTGGCGGATCAAGCACTTCCAGGTCGAAGTTAATGATCTGTTCACCTAAACATCCGTCGGGTGTAGGGTTGTTAACCGTTACCACCACAGGATATTTACCAGCCGTATTGTACACAAAATTCCCAGGCAGGCGAAACACATACAATGTCTTTCCATTCAATACAAACGTAGAATCGGCCACAGGTGCAGTATTCAGCACATCAGGATAACCGGTAAAATCCCATTTCATACTCAACGGCAGGTAAGGCAATGTGAGCGACATGTAAAAAGGTGAGTTCTTACAAGCCACCGGGCTGTTGATGACCGCA
>JAACZX010000267.1 GCA_009996555.1 Chitinophagaceae bacterium
GATTCAAGTGCAGGTCGTGAGCCGCTTGAGTTTGAAGTGGGTGCCGGTATGATGATCAAAGGTTTTGACGATGCGGTTGTGGGTATGTCCGTGGGTGATAAAAAAACAATTAATATTTCGCCAAATGAAGCCTATGGCGAACGTAATGAGCAAATGATCATAGAGTTTCCACGTTCAAATTTTCCTGATGATATGGAACCTGAAATTGGTATGCAGTTAATGATGAATAACAGCGCAGGTCAGCAGTTTCCTGTAACCATTACCGAAGTAAGAGAAGATGTGGTGGTGCTCGATGCAAATCACATGCTGGCAGGTAAAGAACTGGTGTTTGATATTGAAATGGTGGAAATAGATGCAAAAGGATTGATTATTGTTCCTTAATAGTTTGAAGTTTATGGTTTGTAGTTTTTTGTTACAAACTATATAATAACCTTCAACAGCATTGGCGTCGCACACTTGTACAGAAGTAATAATACTCAACATTTAATAAAAACGGTTCGCAGAAATTGCGAACCGTTTTTTGTTGAGTTGTATTCCTTAATATGAGGGCAAGGGAATAAAAGCACAATCAACATGCAAATGCCTGCAACTGCAAACGATAAACTTCAAACTAGAAACGTAAACTACTTTCTTCCCATCCACCATCCCAGCCAAACTCCAACCAGTCCCCATGAAACAATGGCGTCCATGAAATAGGCAGTAATATCATGCTTGGGATACCAGATGTGACCGGTATAAGGCCCATTTGTAAAACAAATGATACCAACAACTATGCTTGCAGCGAAATAAGTACCAAAGCTGCCGTTAGCGATCTTGGCAAATACCCAGCAGAGTGCAATAACAATGATCATGTTCGATAAAAGGCCTCTCACCATATTCATACCCATGTTAAGGTTCCATGCCTTGTAATAACTAAGCTGGGCCCATGGCTTACCGTCAACTTCCTTCATAAATTTTTCCATCTCCTCCGATGAGTTTTCGTTTTGAAGACGGGGCATAAAATAAGTACCTTCTTCTAACCCGGAGTTGTTCAGGAATTGAAGGATCGTGTCTTGTTTAGCGGTGTAAGCCTGTCCTTTGTCATGAAGATTAGCAACTGCGAACGAAATGGTTTGCCATGCAAAAAGCAAAATGCCGCCTACAAGGCCGCCGATAAGGATCTTCTTCATGTTTATTGATTTTGGTGAAGAAGTAAAGTAGAGATTCTGTTCAGCATTCGCAAGTTATGAATACACATTTATTCAACGTTGCTGTATTTGCGTTGAAACAAAAAGAACAGAATGATGGTCATAAGACTTGTAGTAAATGTGGTGAGCCACGATGCTTCTAAACCAAATGCACCTCCGGTAAGCAGTATGGATCCTTTCAGGTTCTGATCGAGTAACGAAGGCAATGAAAGTCCGCTCACTTCAAAACCAAGCACCGGCCCCTGGAAAAAATTCCAGCTGAAATGAAAGAAAATGGCAAACCAGAGATTGCGGGTATAGATATAATTTATTCCCAGCAACATACCTGCAATAAAAATATTGATAAAGGCAAGCAGGTTAAAGTTGGGGTTGAGCGAGTGGAATACGGCAAACAAAACAGCTGATGTAAACAGGGCTGCTTCCCTGGGCATTGATTGCATGAGATTGTTGAGCACATAACCACGAAACACAAGTTCTTCCGATAAACTTACCAGCACCAGCATGAAGGTTGCAATAAGAAAAGAACCGGCATCAACATCGGCCACAAACCAATCGAGCAATTTCATGAACCATAATACTACCGCCATTAGCGACAATAATAGAATACCGGTAAGGATACCGGCAGCCCTTTCTCTTCCAAAGCCTTTCCATGTAAGCCCAAGACTGCTGAGTGATTTTCGGTCGAACAGGCTTCTGAAAAGTGAAACAGTGGCAAACGCAATAATGAAGTTGAGTGTAATGCTGCTGTAGAAAAGAGTTTCAGTTGTTGCTTCAAGCCCGGCAAGCACCACTAAAAAGTCAATGAGTGTACTCCCGAAAAAGATCAGGAGCATATATCCAATCAGGAAAACAAGTACCCGCAGCCAGCCATGGCGGATTATGGGAGATGAATGCATTGTATAGGTTTTGGTATGCGTGCCGAAACACTGTTATTTTACACTTTCAAAAATAAGTGTATGGCAATAGAAAACAAATACGGAACAGCTGAACGGTTAATGCGCTATGTACAGGTAGATACACAAAGCGATCCTGAAAGTACCACTTCACCCACAACCGAGAAACAAAAAGACCTGTCGGTATTGCTGGTGGAAGAGCTGCAGGCAATGGGTATTACAGATGCAGAAATGGATGCTTACGGTTATGTGTATGCTACTATTCCGGCCACAAGCTCTAAACAAGCTCCGGTTGTTTGTTTTTGCAGCCATGTTGATACAGCACCCGATTGCAGCGGCACAGATGTAAAGCCCCTGCTGCATAAAAATTATGACGGATCGGATATAGTACTGCCCGATGATCCTGCACAAATTATCAGCACAGCCAAATATGAATACCTGAAAAAACATATCGGGAAAGATATCATCACTGCCAGCGGAAATACATTGCTTGGTGCCGATGATAAAGCAGGTGTGGCGATCATTATGAGTATGGCCGCTTATCTTATTCAACATCCCGAAGTGAAACATGGCGACATTAAACTGTTATTTACACCCGATGAAGAAGTGGGCAAGGGAACAGATAAGGTTGATCTGCAAAAACTGGGTGCAGCAGTAGCTTATACCCTGGATGGTGGTGAACTTGGCACGCTGGAAGACGAAACTTTCAGTGCAGATGGAGTAAAGATCATTGTGCATGGCATCAGCGCTCACCCGGGATATGCTAAAGGAGTTATGGTGAACGCATTGAAAATTGCCGGCGAAATACTCACAGCTTTGCCGAAGAATGAATGGAGTCCTGAAACAACAGATAAACGGCAGGGTTTTGTTCATCCCGTATCAATGAGCGGTATTGCAGAGAAAGCAACCATTGATTTTATTGTAAGAGATTTTACAGTGGAAGGTTTAGCTCAACACCAGGCAAGATTAAAAACCATTGCAGAAACTGTAATGGCAAATTATGCAGGCTGCACAATGGAGTTTATTGTAAAAGAGCAATACCGTAACATGAAGCAGGTGCTTGATGAGCATCCTTCTATTGTGGCTCATGCCGAAGAAGCCTACAAGCGTTGCGGACTTACAGTTGTAAAAGAACCCATACGTGGAGGTACCGATGGCAGCAGGTTAAGTTATATGGGTTTGCCTTGTCCCAACCTGTTTACAGGTATGCAGGCCATCCACAGCAAACACGAATGGATAGGCGTGGATGATATGGAACAAAGCACCAACATGCTTGTTGAACTGGTGAAAGTGTGGGAAGAAAAAAGCTGAATGTAATTTCAGCACTTGCTTCAGCATCATCAACTGTAAACGCCCAGCATCAAAGCAATGTACACAATATATACAAGCAATAACACAAAGCCGACAATGCTGAGAATGCGGCCGATTTTGGCAAAAGAGTAGTTGCTGCTTTTTAATGTTCCCGGTGCTGTTTCTTCTTTGTTTAATGCGGCGTTGGAGAGGAAAAAACCTGGTATGGCTAAGAGTGGCAGTATGGTTATGCTGAAT
>JAACZX010000268.1 GCA_009996555.1 Chitinophagaceae bacterium
TTATAGATCAAACCCAGATCATAGATGTTCACCGGCAACTCGGGATCAAATACCGTTTGCAGTTTTTCGATGATCTTTTCTTTAAGTGCTTCTTTGTCCATCACAAATCGTTTTACGTCTTCTTAATTCATTCCTGCTTTGCCTGGTATACAGTTGCGTCGAGCTTCATCTGCTTCACCATACTCAGCAAACCATTGCTTCTTGTTTGTGCCAGGTGTTGTTTCATGCCGATCTTATCAATGAATTCCAGCTTTGCATCAATGATCTCTTTCGGCGCATGTCCACTCAATACACGAATGAGCATGCTTACCAATCCTTTTACAATCACCGCATCACTTTCTGCACGGTAAAACACTTTCCCATCTTTCAACTCACTCACCATCCACACTGTGCTTTGACAACCTTTGATCTTATTCTCCTCTTTCTTGTGCTCGTCTTCGAGTGGCTTCAGTTTTTTACCCATGTCGATGATGTATTCATACTTCTCGTCCCATGTATCAAACAGGGAAAAATCATCAACAATTTCTTCTTCTATTTCTGCTATTGATTTCATTTGCGGCCTCACCCTCGTTCCCTCTCCAGTAGAGAGGGAGGCCGGGCTTTTATTATTTAATTAAACATTCGTAATTCAGCATTTCAATTCTCACTCTTCGTTCATCAACCAGTTTACATTTTATCAGTTACTAAGAAAAGCTGGCTTTGTGACATGCCATCCTCCCCTACCGGGGGAGTTAGAGGGGGCTCATCGTAATAACTTAATTGCTTTATGTAGGCCTGCGATCATTACATCAATTTCTTCTTTAGTATTGTACATCGCAAAACTTGCTCTCGTTGTACCGGGAATACCGAAACGATTCATCAACGGTTGTGTACAGTGATGACCCGTACGAACAGCCACACCCTGGTTATCCAACAGAATACCCAAGTCCTGCGGATGAACGCCTTCCACCACATACGATGCCACACTCACTTTCTGTTTGGCTGTACCGATCAAACGGATACCCTCGATCGATTGCAATTGTTCAGTTGCATACTTCAACAACGCATCTTCATGTTGGCGAATGGTTGCTTTACCGATACTACTTACAAAATCAAGCGCTGCTTTTAATGCAACAGTATCTGCAATGTTTGGTGTACCAGCTTCAAACTTGTAAGGCAGATCATTCCAGGTTGTTTTTTCAAACGATACATCTTTGATCATTTCACCACCACCCATGAACGGAGGCATTGCTTCGAGTAATGCACGCTTGCCGTACAGCACCCCAATACCGGTGGGGCCGTATACTTTATGTGAACTGATAGCGAAGAAATCGCAATCGAGTTCCTGTACATCAATATCCAAATGCACGGTTGATTGTGCACCATCGATCATGACCACTGCACCAACTTTATGTGCTGCATCAATGATTTCTTTTACCGGATTGATCGTTCCCAATGAGTTCGATGCATGTACTACAGAAACCAACTTCACTTTTTCACTTAAGAGTTGATAAAACTCTTCCATGATCAATTCACCATTATCATTAACCGGAATCACTTTCAATATTGCACCGGTCATTTCGCCAATCAGCTGCCAGGGAACAATATTGCTATGATGTTCCATGCCGCTGATGATGATCTCATCACCTGACTTCAGATTTGTACGTGCCCATGTATATGCAACAAGGTTGATGCTTTCTGTTACGCCACGTGTGAAAATAATTTCTTCACGATGTTGTGCATTGATGAATTGCTGTACTGTATCTCTCGTTGCTTCGTAAGCAGCTGTTGCTTCTTCGGCCAATGAGTGAATACCACGGTGAATATTTGCATTGTAGTTTTTATAGTAATCTGCCAGTGCATCGATCACCACTTGTGGTTTCTGCGTAGTAGCGGCGTTATCAAAATATACAAGAGGCTTGCCTTTCACCACACGGTTCAACACCGGGAAGTGCTGACGAATAGCCTGTACATCAAAAGCGGTATGTTCTAAAGTTTCTGTCATTTTTCACCACAGAGACACAGAGACGCAGAGTTAGCAAACCATACGCTTTATGCCATCTTTTAAAAGTTTTACATTAAAATTTATCAACAACCCTAAATGCATTTCCGACAACTTTAAATAGGTGATCAATTGAGCTTCGTGAATTGGTAAAAGATTCTCAACCGCCTTCAACTCCACAATCACCTCTTCCTCCACTAACAAATCAATTTTAAAGTCAATACCAATATTTTCACCTTTATAATAAACAGGCAATGCAACCTGTCTTCTTACCGTTAATCCCTGTGCAATCAATTCCTTCATCAAACAAACCTCGTAAACACTCTCAAGCAAACCCGGGCCTAATTCTTTGTGAACCCGAATCGAGCAATCTACAATTGCCCCGGAAATACTATTCAAACTGTATTCGTTTGTATTCATCTCCGTGTCTCTGTGCCTCTGTGGTTAGTTAACTATATTTCAAAATCCAACCGCTCAGAAATGATCTGATCGACATACTGACGGATCGGTTCGAGTTCTATCTTCTCCAATATCTCTACTGCAAACGCATGAAGCAACAATGCCTTCGCTGCTTTTTCACCAACACCTCTTGCCTGTAAATAAAATAATGCTTCATCATCCAACCGGCCAATGGTACAACCATGTGAACATTTCACATCATCAGCAAATATTTCAAGCTGAGGTTTCGTGTTCACAGTTGCAGTATCGCTCAGTAAAACATTCTTATTACTCTGGTAAGCATTTGTCTTTTGTGCATCTTGACGAACAAAGATCTTGCCGTTGAAAATACCTGTCGCATTTTCATCGATTATGCCTTTGTACAATTCATTGCTCAAACTGTGCGGTTGTTGGTTGTCTACAATCGTGTGATTGTCGACATGTGTATTTCCTTTTACACAATACAAACCATACATATTGCTTTCGCAACCCGGTGCTTCTAAAATAAAGTTGAGGTTATTGCGAATGGTTCCACCATTGAGTGTAATGGTAACTGAGTTCACTTTACTTACTCCTAACTGGCGCACATGCGTTGTTTTTACACAGCTTGCATGACTGTCTTCGTTCTGTATTTTATAAATAGAAACCTGTGCATTTTCTTCCACTACAATTTCACTCACTTTATTAATGAATGAATCGCTGCTACCGATGGTTACTTCTTCTTCCACCAATTTCACTTCGGCATTTGCGGCTACATAGATCAACGTACGTGGTTGTGACAACACATTCGCCGTTCTTGCATCGTTGATGTAATAACAATACAATGGATGTTCAACCGATTTGTTTTTCTTCACCGCAATAAACAAGCCCTGGTAAGCAAACGCATTGTTCAAGGCATTGATGCCATCTTTATGATAGTTGGCACTATGACCAAGATTTGCATCAACAATTGCTTTGTATTCACCTTTCACGGCTTCACTCAACGGAAGAATCACCAGTTCATCTGCAGAAGAACGGATATTCGAAAGCTCTGCATGGTAAATACCATTGACAAACACCAGCTCATTCGCAGCTTCATTGCCGGGCAAACGAAATGCATCTACATCAGCTGCCGTTACAGCTGTTGCATCAACTGCATACGAAAAATCTTTGTTGAGCACAGCGCTGATGCGTGTGTACTTCCACTCTTCGTGCTTCACAGT
>JAACZX010000269.1 GCA_009996555.1 Chitinophagaceae bacterium
ATAGTATTGGAGAATGCACTTTCAGGAACGCCAAACCCAGCCAATCTTGAAGCAATGATGGATTTTCTTTTTGATCTTGCTCGTGAAGCAGATAAGCTGGCCGGGGCAACAGCTGATGCTGTCAGCAGCAACCTTAAACCTGGTTTTGAAACAACTATTTCTTCACTGGTTTCTTCTTATTCAAAGATCATTAGTTATGAAGTGGAAGCCGACGCTGAATTAACCGGAGCTTATACGCTTCAACATTCGATCTCTTCACCAACGCATGCAAACTGGACAACTATTTTCAGTGCAGCACCAGCCTCATTAAATGTAATGAGTGGTGCTGATGATGCAGCCATGATCAGAAGTATTATTCCACTGCTGCGTACAGAGTTCAATTTCATCAACAGTTATTTCTCCAGTGCGTTTGTAAAAACAGCAGCGAAAACCGAAGAGGAAGCTGATAAAGGCTTGGCAATTATTTTCCCGGCGTATAAAGCAATATTGGATGGTATTCAAAATACAAAAACCATTCTGCCACCGTGTGGTTCGGTGACGGGCATCTATGCATTTGTTGATCGCACACGTGGTGTGTGGAAAGCGCCGGCGAATGTGAGCATCAGTGGTATCATCGGGCCAGCGGCAACGTTTAATGCCGGACAATTAGATGCATTGAATATTGACGTAACTGCAGGTAAGTCTATCAATGCCATTCGTGCATTCACCGGTAAAGGAACATTAGTGTATGGTGCAAGAACATTGGCAGGTAATGATAATGAATGGCGTTATGTTTCGGTACGCCGATTGTTTAATATGGTGGAAGAAAGTGTAAAAAAAGCGACTGAACAGTTTGTGTTTGAACCCAACGATGCAAACACATGGGTGAAGGTGAAAGCCATGATCTCGAACTATCTCACAGTGTTATGGCGACAAGGTGCGTTGGCCGGTGCAAAACCTGAACATGCATTTTATGTTGCATGCGGTCTTGGTGCTACGATGACAGCTCAGGATATTCTTGAAGGAAAGTTGATTGTGGAAATTGGAATGGCAGCGGTTCGCCCGGCTGAATTTATCATCCTTCGTTTCTCACACAAAATGCAGGAATCCTGATCTGTACTGACATCACATTAATCACAACAAAAAGAATTATATGGCAAATTATCCTTTATCAAAATTTCATTTCAGGGTTGAATGGGGCGGTACCCGTATTGGCTTTACAGAGGTAACAGGTTTAGATAAAAGCCTGGATGTAATTGAATACCGTGATGGCTCAAGTCCCGAGTATTCAAAAATAAAAATGCCGGGATTGCAAAAGTTTTCAAATGTTACACTCAAGAGAGGAACATTTGAAAGCGACAATGAATATTATGCATGGCTCAACACTGTGCAGATGAATAAAATTGAACGCAGAGATCTGGTGATCTCTTTGCTCAATGAACAGCATGAACCGGTAATGGTATGGAAAATCAAAAATGCATTCCCGGTAAAAGTGCAGTCATCTGATCTGAAAGCCGACGGAAACGAAGTGGCCATTGAAACAATGGAACTCGCACACGAAGGTTTGGTTATTGAACTTCCATAAACAAGAGTATGCCATTTGAGTATCCGCTTACCGGTTTTCATTTCCTGGTAACCTTTGAGTTATTTCCGCAATCGCCTGTTGACGTTCGTTTCCAGGAAGTGGCTGGTTTAAGTGTAAGCATGGGAACAGAATCGGTGAACGAAGGAGGTGAGAATCGTTTTTCACATAAGCTGCCAACAAGAGCAAACTTTAGTGACATCACACTCAAGCGAGGGTTGTTTGAATATTCTGAACTCTATCGCTGGGTAAAAAATGCAATGGAGAATTTTGAATTTCGTCCGTTGAATTTAACGATCAGTTTGCTCAATGAAATTCATGCACCAGTTTATATGTGGCGTGTATACAACAGCATACCAACCAAGTGGGAGTTATCATCTTTCAATGCCAACAACAGTGAAGTAGTAGTGGAAACATTGGTACTAAGCTGTGCTTATTTCTCACCCATTAACCGTTAAACCTATGCCAGTTGTTATTAGTGAAATACAGATCACAGCTTATGTAAATGAAACGGGCAATAAAGAAAGCCGGCAAGAGCGTGGAAGAAGTGAAGGCGAAAAGAAAGATGAAGTAACCAAAAAAGAATCGCTGGTGAAAATTTGTGTGGAAGAAGTATTACGCATTTTAAAAGAAAAAGAAGAACGCTAGTATGATACCGGGTAAGTTACAGAAGTTGACAATGAAGGCATTTGGTAATGCCGATTTTAGTGCTGGCAGTGCATTGCCGGATGGAGAGTTTACTGTACAGGTAAATCCGGAATCGTATACCCTTACACATACAATTGAATATACCGAACAACAGGCAGGTGGTACAAGTGCAGCACAACCACGTTACAGTTGCAGCCGTCCACAAAATTTAGAATTTGATTTTTTGTTTGATGCAACAGGCGTATTGAATGGAGATGGCATACCAGCAGTATCGGAAACAGGTGCTCCTGTTACTTCGGCAGTTACAGTTGTGCATTCAATTGTTGATACCATTAACAAACTGAAAAAAGTAGTGTATGATTTTGTAGGCGACACACACGAAACACCTTATGTAAAGATCTACTGGGGAACAATGCTGTTCAAATGCAGGCTAACAAATCTCAGCATCACTTATAAGTTATTCAAACCCGATGGTACACCCATCAGGGCATCAGCAAAATGTTCGTTCATGGGTGCGGTTGAAGATGTGCAACGTACGGCAGCTGAAAATGCACAGTCGCCTGATCTTACACATGTGCGACGTGTAAAACATGGCGATACATTACCCTTTATGTGTTACACGATTTATGGCGATGAAAATTTATACCTGCAAGTTGCGGCTGTGAATCAACTCAATCATTACAGAGATATTAAAGTGGGACAGGAACTTTTTTTTCCACCAGTTGAAAAAGTAAAAGCATGAGTGAAACCCGTACTATACCATCCTCTTCAACAGGCACCGATGTTGTTACATTCACGGTGAAGATCGAAGGAGAGAATGTGCCGAGAAGTATCAACATCAGTTCAGTGGTTATTCAACGGCAGGCTTATCGTATCCCTTCCTGCAAACTGATTATTTATGATGGCGATGCAGCACAATCAAATTTCCCTGCAAGCAATGAGGAGTGGTTTGTTCCCGGTAAAAATCTTGAACTATGGGCGGGTTATGAAGCTGATGAAAAATTAATGTTCAAAGGCATTGTTGTAAAACAAGCCATCAAAATAAGAAACGAACGATCACCTGTGCTGGAAGTAGAAGCGAAAGATGCGTTCATTAAATTAAGCACGTATGCAAAGAGTAAATACTTTGCTGAGTTGAGTGATAAGGAGGTGATGGAAGAAATTATTCAGGATGCAGGATTAGAATCAGACATTGAAAGCACCGGCGCTGCATTAAAAGAAATTGTGCAATACCATTCAACCGATTGGGATTTTCTTATGACACGTGCTGAGGCAAACGGTCTGATCTGTTTTTGTGAAGATGGAAAACTCACTGCAAAGAAACCTGACCTCTCAGCGACAGAATCATTAACTGTATTGTTTGGTGCGACGATGTTAGAAATGGATGCAGAGATAGATGCACGAAACCAATT
>JAACZX010000633.1 GCA_009996555.1 Chitinophagaceae bacterium
AACCCGTTTTCCAGTCCGCTTAATTGCACTTTCCGTATCCGGGCCTGTATGGGCAACTGATTCTTTTTGTACAAGCCATAGTTGAGATGAAAGAATCCCTTTTCTGCTGCTATCAATACATTGCTGCTGTCAATAACACGTATGTTTTCAAAACCGCCTGCCATGATGCGTCCATCCAGTTCAGGAAAGGAAATGGTGCGTGGCTGTTTGTTAGAACGGTCAACGATGTACACTTTTTTATCACGGCAAAACCAGATATTGCCTGCGGCATCTTCCTTTATATAACTAATGGGAGTAGTACCAACAAGTTGCTGCAACCATTCAGACCGCACAAAATCTTTTTCCTGTTCACTGTATTCAAAAATGCCATTGTCTGTTGTAAGAACAATTTTATCCTTTAGTTTATATACTTTGTTATGATTACCGGAAAGGAATTTTTTCCTGTCGTTATAACGTGCAGCTGCACCAATTCCATTTTCTGTAAAGTTGATCTTGTACAATCCTTTGTAAGGGTGAGCGATCCATATCACATCTTTTCCGATCGCCACAAAACGTGCAGCTTCTACCTGCGAGTTTACAACCGGTTGCGATAAAGTTCCATTTGCATCATTGGTAAAACTGATGCCGTTGTATGTTCCGCCTACAATTATTTGTGATGTGCCTGTATTGTACAATGGCTGAAAACCCCAGAAGCCGGTTCTTGTATCCAACGGCACAGCTTTGTTTCCTTTAATAATATAACCGCCTTTGTTATGCCCCATCAGCAACTGATTATTCACGGCTGAAAGATTCCACACCTGTCCTTCGGAGTTTTGTACAAAATCAAATGCGCCAATGGTATAGCTGATATCGGAAAAAGAAGGATCTAATTTTATGCGGTATACCCCTGTTGATACACCCAGGTACAATTCATTTTCAAAAACAACAGAAGTATAACCTGCATTACGGTTCTGCAAATCAGGAAAAATATTACGGATAGCGTTGCTGTAAGTAACAAGATCGATCCCATTGTCAAGCCCAAGCCACAGATTCCTGTGCTTATCCATCATAACAGAAAGTACATTGTTATTCTGGATGCCTTCATTTTTTGTAAACCGCTGAATAAATTTTCCTTTCTTATTAATAATGATACAGCCACCAAGATTAGTAGCAAGGGCAATCCTGTCGGCAGAGATCATGCAGGCCGATGAAATATTTTTTGCAGCGATCTCTTTAATATCAGGCGTAGAAAAAGGAGAAACAGTATCGCCATGCAATACAAATAATCCATGCATCAGCGATACAAGCAGTGTACTGTCTTTTGCCAGCGGCAATGCAGCACGCAGCAGAAAATTGTCAGCAGGTAATTTCCCATTCCTGATCACCGGCTGCCACTCACCATTTACGTAACGCACCAGGCCCTTCCCTATTTCATTGGCCAGCAGTTCGCCATTTACTGCACCAAGATAGCCCCAGTTAATGCTATTGTGCACCTGCACTGTTGATCCATTGTACTCCAGTATTTTTTTATTTGCCCTGAAAAAAACACGGTCTTTATAAAAGCAAATATTCCATACATCGGCAAAATCGTTATCCTTTGCAGGAATAAGTTTGTTGAGTGAAGTATAAACCAGCTCACCATTTGTACCGGGTGAAAAATAACCGATCTCTCCCTGACCACCTGTATAAATTTTATGATCATCACTAACCGCTACCGAGCGGGCAATAGTTTTGTTGGGCAGTTTATATGTGCGCCAGAAAACGCCATCAAAACTCAAAAGACCATCGTTATTGGCAAAATAAAGAATACCGTTTTTATCCTGCATTATTCCCCAGCTTTGGCTGCCGGCATTGTACTGCTGTTTGGAATAGTTTACAATATTGGGAATACCAATAGTGTTCTGCGCATGCAAAACATTACAGAGGAAAAGGAACGCAAGCAAAACCGGCAGAGCGCAAGAATTGAGTTTCACCCTGTCAAGATAAATCATCTGCTGTTAACAGAAACATCCGCTGAACAAACAATTAAACCAGACAACACGAATGTACTTCCCCGTACTGTTCGTAACATTTATCACATACGATTAAACAGATCATTAATACTTTTGTTACAAATCATTTTATGGCTACTGTAAAACTCACCACCCGGGATTTCAAAGACAGGGTTTTTAACTACGAAACAGAAAAGGAATGGAACTACAAAGGTTCGCTACCCGCAATCATTGATTTTTATGCTGATTGGTGCGGCCCCTGTAAAATGGTGGCGCCCGTACTGGAAGAATTAGCTGCAGAATATGAAGGAAAACTTGTGATCTACAAAGTAGATACCGAAGCAGAAATGGAATTGGCATCTGTATTTGGTATTCAAAGTATTCCTACTTTTTTATTTATACCTGTAGGTGCCGATCCGATGATGCAGCCCGGAGCATTTCCCAAAAAAGTGTTCAAAGAAATTATTGAAGAACATTTAGTGAAGAAAGAAAAAGCAGAAGAAAGTAAGTAGTAAGTGGTAAGAACATGCTATTGTTCACTCATCCTTCATTACTCATTAACAAAGGCAGTTCCACAAAAAAGGTGCTGCCTTTTTGCTGTTCGGTTGTAAACCATATTTCACCTTTCATTTGCTCCACAATACTCTTGCACATAGCCAGGCCAAGACCAGTGCCTGATGTTTTGGTTGTAAAGTTGGGGTAGAATATTTTCTCCTGCAGATCAGGACGAATACCCTGGCCATTGTCCTGCACAGATACCTGCACGGTTTCCTGTTTCAATTCAACCGTTACCTGCACTTTTGCTGTTTCATCAGCAGGCGCTGCTTCAATGGCATTGCGGATGAGGTTTGTGAACAAGCGGTTGAGTTGTGTTTTATCGGCCATTACAAATGCCGTTTCAACATTGGTAGTAAAATGAAGCTGTGCATTTTCCTGCATGTTAAATAACCCTACAACTGAATACACCGATTCCGAAAGATTTACTTTTTCAAGCCGTGGATTACCAATGTTTGCGAAGCTTGAAAAGTCAGATGCAATGTTCGACAGGTAATCGATCTGCTCCACCAATGTTTTTGCCACGCTCTGCGAAATACTTTTTGCATCAGCCGAATTTGAATCAACAGCTTTTTGCAGGTACTGTATGCTCAGCTTCATGGGTGTAAGCGGATTTTTGATCTCGTGTGCTACTTGTCTTGCCATTTCACGCCATGCACCTTCCCTTTCACTACGTGCAAGCAGGTTGGCACTTTCTTCCAGCTGTTTCACCATTCGGTTGTATTCCTGCACCAGCTCACCAATTTCATCATTCCGGTTCCAGACAATTGCTTCGTTTGTTTTACCCAGTTTTATCTCCTTCATTTTTTCGCTGATGATGGCGAAGGAATTGGTGATGCGGCTTGTTACAAAAAAAGCGATGAGGCCTGCAATGAGAAAAATAAAAGCATTTAGATTGATCAATGTGACGAGGAAGTTTGATATCTCCTGCTCCAGTTCGTTTTGCGATGTGAAGTATGGAATATTCAGGTAAGCATAAGGTTTCCCCTGTTCATCACGCACCGGCACATAAATACTCATATACGAACGGTCGCCTACTTTTTCATCTTCCACCGTTTGCACAAGGTATTCCCTTGTTAATTTATAATATGCCA
>JAACZX010000634.1 GCA_009996555.1 Chitinophagaceae bacterium
CATGTTGCCGTATTTTCCTTTGTATGTGATCTGGTAGGCTTTTGCGCCATTCCTGTTAAAGTACATCGATGATACTTCTTTGTATCCTTTTACGATATCCTTTACCGCTTCCACATTTGTTCTTACATAATCTTCAATGGTAGTACCTCCGTTCAGGGTTTCGATCTGGAGGTTGAGGTTCTGGCGAAACTGATCATCATTGTTTTCAACCGGTGAGGTCAGTTGCAAAATGGCATTGGAAGGGCGGTCATTCAGGTTCCAGTCGCCGGGGTAGCCAATGGTAAAGCGGCCATCGGGATCGCTGTACTTTTTAAACTCACTGCTTGATGAACTGGTGTTGGTAGTGGGTGTGTTTGTTGTGTTACTGGGCTTGTTGTTTGTAACAGCACCCCCCTGGTCATTTACAGGAACACGTGCAGGCTGTGCCCAGGCAGCTGCTGATGACATTACGAGGGTAAGGGCTACGATTATCTTTTTCATACGCTGATGGTTGTGGCACTAAATTACAAACTTGTTTTTGCTCTTCACAATCAAAAATCCGTTCATCACGGCAAAATACCGTCCTGCACGGACGCTCCACAGGTAAAAAGCTTCTTTTTTGTTTCAAAAAGAAAAAGTTTAGCTTTGCCTCCTCTCATTTCTATGCATATGAAAGTATCATACGTCTTTCTATAAGACACACTTCTACCGGAACACCTTTTTTACTGAAGCATTCTTCAGTCTTTTCATATTTTATCAACGATTAAACCTTTTTCATGACGACGACTAATCACCGTAACAGGCTATCTTATATCTATCAGATATTTAAACAATCACTCAATGGCGAAGAGCAGGATTATACACAGGGCAGCATCCGCAAGGCTGTGTTTCTTCTCGCCATTCCTATGATACTGGAACTTGGATTTGAATCAGTATTTGCTGTAGTGGATATGTATTTCGTAAGCCATTTACCCAACAGCAAAAATGCTATTGCTACTGTTGGTCTCACAGAATCTGTGATTTCACTTGTTTATACAATTGCCATCGGGCTAAGCACTGCTGCCACAGCTGTTGTGGCAAGACGCATTGGTGAAAAAAATCCTGATGCAGCTACACATGCCGGGGCGCAGGCTATTATTATTTCCATGATGGTAGCCATTGTACTTAGTGTGCTTGGAGTTGTTTTTGCCGCAGATATTTTACGGCTGATGGGGGCCGCACCAGCTGTAGTGGAAGAAGGAACTTCTTTTACCCGTATTATGATGGGAGGTTCTACAGTTATTATACTGCTGTTCCTCATCAACGGGATTTTTCGTGGCGCAGGCGATGCCGCCATGGCCATGCGTAGTTTATGGATCGCCAGCATCTTCAACATCATTCTTTGTCCGTTGTTGATCTATGGCTACGGACCTTTCCCCGAATTAGGATTGAAGGGTGCAGCTATTGCAACAACCATTGGCCGTGGTGTGGGTGTTTTATACCAATGCTATTATTTGTTTAATGGCAACAGGTTACTGAAAATGAAATGGCCGCATTTTAAATGGGATGCTCCTGTAGCTAAAACTTTGTTTGAAGTGGCGTGGCCGGCAACACTTCAGTTCTTTATTCAAAGTGGCAGCTGGATCGTATTGGCATGGCTGGTGTCTGTAACAGGCGGTACCGACGCTAGTGCCGGTTACCAGGTAGCCATCCGTAATGTTGTGTTCTTTATTTTACCTGCATGGGGCTTGAGCAATGCTGCTGCAACGTTAGTTGGACAGAACCTTGGTGCCAAAGAACCGTTAAGAGCTGAACAAAGTGTATTGCTTACAACAAAGTACAATGCCATTTTTATGGCCGCCGTCATGTTACTGTTTATCTTTTTTGCTTCACCCATCATCAGCATTTTTACCAAAGAGCCAGAGGTGCATCGTTTTGGTGTACTGTCGTTACAAATCATTGGCAGTGGTTATGTTTTTTATGGTATTGGTATGGTGATGATACAGGCATTAAACGGTGCAGGTGATACAAAAACACCCACATGGATCAACTTTATTTGTTTCTGGTTATTCCAGATACCATTGGGGTATTTACTGGCAAAAACATTTAATCTTGGACCTGTTGGTGCGTTTCTTGCCATCCCCATTGCAGAAACATTGATTGCATTAACAGCGTGGTACTTTTTTAAACGTGGTAAGTGGAAAGAAGTTCAGGTGTAAATTAAAAAGCCCCGCATTTAGTGCGGGGCTTTTTAAAAACAGGAACTTTCTGTTGTTGTTTTATTTGATCTCGCTCATCCATCTTTCAACAAATGCCCTTGCCGGTTCTATAACATCTTTACCTGCACGAAAAGCCATTTTCCAACGGTTTCCTTTGCGCTCATAAGCCGGGTTGGCAAAATACTTTTTACCATTCCTGGTAATTAACTCAGCATCGAAATCAATATCTGCAGTTTCATCAAGAAATTCCTGCAGGCGTTTCTTTACATACAGTAAAGGATTGGATGGATACTTTGCTTCCCAGTCAGCAATATTTCTGTCGTAATTCTGCTGATTGAATTTTACCGTCTGCTCATAATTTTTTGCATACGACACATACGATTTATTATTCGGATCTTCCACTTTTTTCTGTTGCTCTCTTGCATCAGCAAGTGCTTTTTCAAACACCGGCTTCAATGAAGCATCTGCTTTTCGTACTGTTTCTTCCATTTGTGCAATGCCTTTCTTGTGCTCAGCAATAGCATTCGCTCTCATTTCTTCAGGCGTTTGTATTTTTTGAAACTGCGGTTTGTAGTAATCACGCATTTCGTTGTAGTTCTTTAAAAAGTCGGCTGTTTGCACATACTTTTTTGTGTATGCCAGTATATCTTTTGCCAATGCAGCACGGTTTCCTGCAGCAATGTTTTTAATGTTCTTAATACCATAAGTATCTACAGATCCGCCAAGAATTCCTTGCCGGATTTTTTCTTCCGCACCGGGTTTTGTTAAACCAAGTTGCCTTAAAAAGTCATCGCTGAACGAACGAAGCGTAAAAGAAATAAGTGATGAAGACACGATGGTAAAAAACGCTGCAATACCCAGCACCTTGGCAGCTTTTATGATGTAATTATTTTTCATTTTGAATGTTGTTAGAGTTGAATAATGATTTTAAGCAACCATAGCTCCTTCAGTAAGTTGCTCCTGTACTTTTTGCCAGCGCTGTTCCGGCAATTCCTGAACAGCCAGATCAACAAATGAATTGAAGATAAAATCAGGTGCATTGTTTTTCACTTCGTGCAACCAGTCAATGATCTCTGTGTTTGAAAGTCCACGCATCATCCATTTGTTGTACAAGGGCATTTTACCGGCCGGAATATTTGCCACAATGTTCAGCGTAATACCATGCAATGCTTCATCATTATAATAGCGCCAGAGTAATTTATTGAGCACATCTTCTTCTTTTTTCATGTGTGCCAGGTTAAACAGCATAAAGTCAAATACCGCAGTAGAAATAGCGGCACCTATTTCTCTTTTTGCTTCGGCAGACACCGTAAGCGAAAATGCCTGTAATAATCCGTTGAGTTTATTGCTGAGTGCAAGATCCTCTACATGTTCCTGTGCAAACACATCTACAACTGATGGTTCATATTCCACAATAGCAGGAAGAATGAATG
>JAACZX010000030.1 GCA_009996555.1 Chitinophagaceae bacterium
AAACCTATACCAGCAAAGACATTTGTTATTCGTTTCAAAACTTCCGTGTAGCTGCAGGGTTAGATACAGGTCGCTTTCGTGGCCCTTCTTTTCATGATGGTGATTTTTACAAAACCCTGGAAGCAGTGGCAGCCATGTATGCGAACACAAAAGATAAAAAGCTGGAAGCATGGATGGATGAAGCCATTGCAGTGATCGGCAAAGCGCAGAAAGATGACGGGTATATTTATACCAAGAACATCATTGAACAGAAGAAAACAGGAAAGGATAAAATGTTCGATGATCAGTTGAGTTTTGAAGCCTACAACTTTGGTCATTTAATGACGGCGGCCTGTGTGCATTACCGTGCAACAGGAAAAACCACGTTGCTTGATATTGCAAAGAAAGCAGCCGATTTTCTGATTGGTTTTTATGCAGCTGCCACTCCTGAGCTGGCACGCAATGCTATTTGTCCATCGCATTACATGGGTTTAACAGAATTGTACCGTACAACCAACGAAAAGAAATATCTAGATCTGGTAAATCATCTCATTAACATTCGTGGCACGGTTGAAGGAACAGATGATAACAGCGACCGTGCACCTTTCCGTGAAATGAATAAAGTGGTTGGTCATGCAGTTCGTGCCAACTATCTATTCGCAGGTGTTGCTGATGTGTACGCAGAGACAGGCGATGCAACATTGATGAACACATTGAACAAAATGTGGAATAATGTTATCAATACCAAAATGTATGTAACTGGTGGTTGCGGTGCTTTGTATGATGGTGTGAGTGTGGATGGTACGTCGTACAAACCTGATACGGTACAGAAAGTCCACCAGAGTTACGGACGGGATTATCAACTTCCCAACTTCAGTGCGCACAATGAAACCTGTGCCAACATTGGTAATGTGTTATGGAACTGGCGTATGTTTTTATTGACAGGTGAAAGTAAGTATGCAGATATTGTAGAGCTGGCTTTATACAATAGTGTGTTGAGCGGTGTAAGCATGGACGGCAGTAAATATTTTTATACTAATCCATTGGCAGCAACAGCAAACTATCCGTATCATCTTCGTTGGGAAGGTGGACGTATTCCTTATATCAGCAAGTCGAATTGTTGTCCGCCGAATGTGGTGCGTACTATTGCTGAAGTAAATAATTATATGTACAGCATTGGTGAAAAAGGTTTGTATGTAAACATGTACGGCGGTAGTACATTGGCAACTGAGTTACACGATGGGTCAAAGATCAAACTGGAACAAACGACGAACTATCCGTGGGATGGAAAGATCACGATAACTATTAAAGAAGCAACCGATAAACCGGTTGATATCTTTTTAAGAATACCGGGATGGTGCAAAGCATATTCTTTAAGCATCAATGGTTTTCATCCGAAAGTAAACGATAAAGAAAATGGCTATGTAATAGCAGGAAGAAAATGGCAAAAAGGTGATAAAATAGAATTGAATATGCATATGCCTGCAACACTCATCGAAAGTAATCCATTGGTGGAAGAAACAAGAAACCAGGTAACTGTGAAACGTGGGCCTGTTGTGTATTGCCTTGAATCAAATGATCTGCCCCAGCAAAAAGTATTTGATGTAGTGATCCCTGCAACTATCAAATTACAACCTGTGGCAATGAGAATTGCTGATGGCAATGTAATGGCCTTAACTGGTGAAGCAAGATTGCTCGATCAGAATCAATGGAACAATACATTGTACAAAGAAGTGAATACAAAACTTAAACCGGTAACCATTAAACTCATTCCTTATTATGCATGGGCCAACCGTGGCAAATCGGATATGACGGTTTGGTTGCCATTGATGAGATAGATAGCCACGAAGGCACGAAGACAGAAAGAAAGACAAAGAAGAAAACTGATAAACAAATGCAAACCCTGACTGAGGTTGCAGAATCTTAAAATAAAAACTTGGAGCTGCTTAGCGCCTTTGCGCCTTTGTGGCAAATAACATGGAACGGATTACAGCAACATATTACATCGAAACGCCGTATGCACCGGAGAAGGCCGCAGCGGTATTGGCGGGTGAGCAATCATCGGGCACATTTGTAGCAGTGCCCGGTGAAACAGAAGAATTGAAACAACGTTTTGCTGCAAGAGTGGAATCGGTTGAAGTGTTGGAAACAGTGAACGAGCCAGCCATTCCCGGTGCAACAAGCAAGGATGGTAAGTATCACCGAGCCATTGTGAAAGTATCCTGGAGTATTGAAAACTTTGGTTACAATCTTCCGGTGATGGTTTCAACCTTGCAGGGCAATTTATACGAGATCACACAGTTCACAGGTTTGAAGCTGATGGATATTGATCTGCCTGCCTCATTCGGCGAACAATTCAACGGCCCTGCATTTGGTATTGAAGGATGCAGAACATTAACAGGTGTGCAAGGTCGTCCACTCATTGGTACCATCATCAAACCATCCATTGGTTTATCAGTTGAACAAACTGCATCGATGGTGAAAACATTAGCAGAAGCAGGAATTGATTTTATAAAAGATGATGAATTGCTTTCTTCATCTGCTAATTCCAATTTCAACGATCGTGTTGATGTGGTAATGAATGTGATCAATGCGCATGCCGATAAAACAGGTAAGAAAGTGATGTATGCATTCAACCTGAGTGGAGAAGTGGATGAAATGCTGCAACGTTATGAGAAGATCGTCAACAGTGGCGGTACTTGTGCTATGATCAGTATTAATAGTGTTGGTTTGGCCGGAGCAAAAAAAATAATGGATCAACGACAGCTTGCAATCCATGCACATCGCAATGGATGGGGCATGATGACAAGACATCCGTTACTTGGAATTGATTACAAAGCTTATCAAAAAATATGGCGGTTGGCAGGTGCGGATCAGATGCATGTAAACGGTATACAAAATAAATTCTGGGAGAATGATGATAGTGTGGTGGCATCCATTGAAGCATGTTTGACAAACATGTTCGATCATAAAACAGTGGTGCCCGTTGTATCATCCGGTCAGTGGGGCGGACAGGCATTTGAAACTTACCGCAGAACAAAAACTGTAGATCTGTTGTACATGGCCGGTGGTGGAATCATGGCGCACCCAATGGGGCCAGCAGCAGGAGTGGTGGCATTGCAGCAGGCATGGAAAGCAGCAGTGGATGGATCAACATTGGAAGAAGCAGCGAAGCAATACAAAGAGTTTGGAGCTGCTGTTGAAAAATTCGGAAAGAAGAGTTAAACCACAAAGACACGGAGAACACAAAGGAACACAAAGACTAACACAACCCCGTCAGCGGTTGAAAACCCTGACGGCGGTTGTTGAAATAGAGTTGAATTGAATAACAAACAAAACATATTACTTGCATTTTACGGTGATGATTTTACCGGCAGCACCGATGCGCTTGAGTTTATTACAAGAGCCGGTGCTAAAGCTGTGTTGTTTATTGAACCGCCAACCGCTGAACAGTTGCAACAGTTTCCGCAGTTGGATGTAATTGGCGTGGCAGGTAAAACAAGGTCATTATCCCCTGCACAAATGCAAGATATCTTGATCCCGGCTTTTGAACAATTAAAAGCTAGTGGAGCAAAACAGGTGCATTATAAAGTGTGTTCAACATTTGATTCATCTCCTGCTGTTGGAAGTATTGGAAAAGCAATTGATTGTGGTGCTGCAGTGTTTCAGAATAAATTGATCCCCGTGTTAGGTGGAGCGCCATCGCTTGGAAGATATTGTGTGTTTGGTAATTTGTTTGCCCGCATGGGTATTGGCAGTAATGGAAAAATTTATCGGCTCGATCGTCATCCATCGATGAGCAAACATCCGGTAACACCGGCCGATGAAAGTGACTTGCGTTTGCACATTGGCAAACAAACGGAAAGGAAACTCGGATTGATCGATATAACACAGATCGAACAACCCATTGAACAATGGGCTGAATCAATAGCCGATGAAGAAGTGTTGTTGGTTGATGTGATGTATGAATCGCAATTACAAAAGATTGGAGAGTGGATGAATGATTTGGAGAAGGACAAAACATTATTCAGTGTTGGAGGTTCAAGTGTAGAAGCTGCATTGGGCAATTACTGGAAGGAGAAAGGAATTTTAAAACCTGTTGGTCAATGGGCAGATGCAGTTAAAGCAGAAAGAGTATTAGTTATATCGGGAAGTTGTTCACCTGTTACCGCTGCACAAATCGAATGGGCAAAGTCAAATGATTTTGAGGAAGTTATTATAGATGCACAGAAAACAGTAGATGAAGGAACGGTTGATGCCGCTGTTTTAAATCATGTCGCAGTATTGCTTCAAAAACAAAAAAGTGTTATTGTACATACAGGTAGTAAACAAACAGAAAATCTTTCTTCTGAAAAATTGGGAGCAGCGTTGGGCATTATTGCTAAGCATGCTGTATTGCATTCAAATATAAAACGTGTGGTGGTGGCCGGTGGCGATACCAGCAGTTATGCAGCACGGGCCATGGAAATTGATGCGGTGGAAATGATCGCCCCAATTGTAAGTGGTGCTCCGTTGTGCAAAGCTTATTCGAGGAATGAAAAGATAAATGGACTGGAAGTGAATTTCAAAGGGGGACAGGTGGGAGCAGAAGATTATTTTGGACTTTTTTGAAGTCTTTCACGCAAAGCTGCAAAGGAGCAAAGACGCAAAAAACTTTGCGCCTTGTAAACTTGGCGCCTTTGCGTGAGAAAGTGTTGAATAGAAATACAAAACGTAGAAGCGTGCGACGCAACGAAAGTTAAACAGAATTACAAAAGTTAGTATCATAAAATAAAACGAGCATAAACAAGATGGCACAAAAAACATTAGGATTGATCCATACATCGGCAACGTTGGTGCCTGTGTTTGCAGAGTTGGTGAGTAAGCATTTACCCAATGTAAAAGTCTTCAACATTGTAGACGATAGTTTGATCAAGAACACCATTGCACGTGGCGAACTTACACCCGATACATCGAAACGTGTGGTGAATTATGCAGCATCGGCACAGGAAGCAGGTGCAGATTATATTTTATTCACGTGCTCATCCATTGGCCCTGCAGTGGAAACAGCAGCCACATTAACCGGCGTGCCTGTATTGCGTGTCGATCAGCCCATGGCCGACAAAGCAGTAGCAACAGGAAAGAAGATCGGCGTAGTAGCAACCTTGTCAACCACATTAAATCCAACAAGTGATTTAGTAAAAAGAAGAGCAGCCGCTGCAGGAAAAGAAATTGAATTGAAAGCAGTGTTGTGCGAAGGCGCATTTGAAGCATTGATGAGCGGCGATGCAGCCACACATGATAAAAAAGTAGGGGATGCATTGAAACAACTTGCCAATGAAGTGGATGTAATTGTATTGGCGCAGGCAAGCATGGCGAGAGTGGTGGATACATTAACCGATGCAGAAAAGAAAGTGCCGATATTGGCGAGCCCACCGGTGGCAATGGAATATTTGAAAGAAATTTTAAACCACTAAGACACAAAGAATACTAAGCAACACAAAGCTTGGTGAATCTTGATGTCTTAGTGTCTTTGTGGTTCATATATGAAGAAATCTTTTTTATACATATCGCTTGTTTGCCTTCTGCTTGTTGTTGTTGGCGTTGTAATGGATAATACATCGTTGTATAAGCCATCAGCATTAATTGCCGCCATCAGTTTAGCAATTGGATTAGGTGCAGTGTCCTCACTAAAAGGCTATCAGTACACAGCATGGATCATTGCGGCAGTTGTTGCAGGCATGCTGTTTCCTGATGCATTTAAAAACTGGGGCGGCGTTAACCTGCGTGACAAAACATTGATACTCGTCATCATTCAACTCGTGATGTTTGGCATGGGCACGCACATGAGTTTAAAAGATTTTAGTGGATTGGCCTCAACAGGTAAAGGTGTGTTGGTTGGTTTGTTTTGTCATTTCTCAATTATGCCGTTGATGGGTTTGTTGCTCACAAAAGTATTTCATTTTGAACCGGAGATAGCAGCAGGAATTATTCTCATCGGCAGTTGCAGCAGTGGCCTCGCAAGTAACGTAATGGTGTACCTGGCAAAAGCAAATTTAGTGTTGAGTGTAATTGTAACTGCCATGGCAACATTGGTGGCGCCGCTGTTAACACCATTGCTGATGAAAACATTCGCAGGTACACTCATCGAAATAAAATTTGTGGACATGATGATGGAGATCATCAAGATCGTGTTGGTGCCAATTGGTGCAGCATTGTTACATGATTTTTTGAAACATGCATCGGCCGCACAAAAGAAAAAAGTGAATGTGCTGGGCATTGTTTCGGGAATATGGATAGCTGTGCTTGTTTTTGTATTACAGAAAAATATCAGCGATCATGCATTGTTGCAAAGTGTACAGCTGTCAGGATTTTTTGCAGGGGCAGTGTTAGCCGGTATCTTTTATCATTGGTTGTGGCTGAAGTTTCCAAAGCTGGATAGCATCATGCCCTTGATCTCGATGTTTGGGATCATTTATTTTACAACCGTTACCACTGCTGCGGGAAGAGAAAATCTGATGAAGGTTGGATTGTTGTTGTTTATTGCATCGGTGATCCACAATGCAGCAGGCTATTTCTTTGGTTACTGGTTGAGTCGTTTGTTTGGCATGGATAAAAATTCGAGTCGCACCATCGCTTTTGAAGTGGGTTTGCAGAACGGCGGCATGGCAAGTGGTATTGCAGGTAGCATGGGCAAATTGGGAACAGTGGGGTTGGCTGCAGCTGTGTTTAGTCCGTGGATGAACATCAGTGGAAGTTTGCTGGCGAATTACTGGAGAAGAAGACCGATTGATAATAAAGAAAAGTAAAATGAAAGACGAAAAGAAGAAAAGAACCACAAAGACAGAAAGACACAAAGATGCACTAAGAAAAGCCTTCGTGTTTCTTGCTGTGCTTAGTGCCTTCGTGGTTCAAACAAATGCGCAGTTGGTTGATAAAACACCGGCAGCAGTTCCTGTTGCTCCCTCCATCTTTAACCGTGAACCGTACGAAGATCCGTATGTGAGCGGCATCAACAGAGATCAATCGAGAGCAACCGCTTATTCGTTTGCAACTGTTGCAGATGCGTTGACGAACGACAGAACAAAAAGCGGACGATATATTTCATTGAATGGCGATTGGGATTTTGCATTTGCATTAAAACCCGGTGATGAACCGAAAGAGTTTTACAAAAGCAAAGTAAACGGATGGAAGAAGATCGTTGTTCCATCGAGTTGGGAAATGCAGGGCTACGATAAACCCATTTACAAAAGTGCAGTGTATCCTTTCCGACCGGTGAATCCGCCGCATGTGCCGAAAGATTACAATGGCGTTGGCTGTTATCAAAAAACATTCACCGTTCCTGCCAACTGGAAGAACATGAACATCACGCTGCATTTTGGAGGTGTAAGTTCAGCCTACAAATTGTGGATCAACGGAAAGTTTGCGGGTTATGCTGAAGATAGTTTTCTGCCAAGTGAATTCAATATCACTCCATATTTGCAGGATGGTGAAAATGTGATTTCCGTTTGGGTGATCCGCTGGAGCGATGGCAGTTTTTTAGAAGACCAGGATCAGTGGCGCATGAGTGGTATTCATCGGGAAGTGTATTTGCAGGCAGAACCGAAATTGCGTATCGCTGATTTCTTTTACCAAACAAAACTTGATAAGGATTATAAAGATGCGTTGTTGAGCATTCGTCCCAGAATAGAAAATTTATCCGGTGCCGATATGCAAGGTTATGTGTTGAAGGCGCAGGTGTATGATGTAAACAATCAACCCGTATTACAACAGCCGCTTTCGAAAAAAACAGATGAGATCATCAATGAAATTCATCCACGTCTTGATCGTGTGAAATTCGGATTGATGGAAACCACTGTCAGCAATCCAAAAAAATGGAGTCCTGAAGAGCCGAATTTATATAAGCTGGTATTAACATTAGAAGACAGTACAGGTAAAATACTGGAAGTAAAAACATGCAAGCTTGGTTTTCGTTCGATTGAATTTCGCAAGAGCGACAGCAAATTACTTATCAATGGTAAGCTCACTTATCTGTATGGCGTTAACCGTCCCGATCATCATCCAACAAGAGGAAAAGCGTTGACAAGAGAAGATATTCTGCAGGATATTAAAACCATCAAGCAATTCAATTTTAATTGTGTTCGTCTCAGTCATTATCCAAGCGATCCTTATTTGTTAGACTTGTGTGATGAGTTCGGTATCATGGTCATTGATGAAGCGAATCTGGAAACGCATGGTTTAGGTGGAAAACTAAGTCATGATGCTGCTTGGGCAGGTGCGTATGTAGAACGCATTAGCCGTATGGCTTTGAGGGATAAAAATCATCCGAGCATTATCATGTGGAGTTTGGGTAATGAAGCAGGCAGTGGTCCTAACCATGCAGCAATGGCTGCATGGATAAAAGATTTTGATATGACGAGGCCCTTGCATTACGAACCTGCAATGGGTAGTCCGAAAGAAGAAGGTTATATCGATCCAAGTGATACACGTTATTTAAAAAGCAACGATCATTCGCATCGCATTCAGAATCCATTGGATCAATATTATGTTGATGTGATCAGCAGAATGTATCCATCTGATTATACAGCACCGTTACTCGTGAATCAAAACAACGGTGATCATCGCCCTATTTTCTTTTGTGAGTATGCGCATGCCATGGGCAACAGTGCAGGTAACTTAAAAGAGTTTTGGGATCAGTGGCGCAGTTTGCCGAGAGTGATCGGTGGTTGCATTTGGGAATTTAAAGATCAGGGCTTAGAGAAAACGGATTCAGCAGGAGTGAAATTCTATGCATATGGTGGTGATTATGGTGAGCGTTATTTCGACAATTTCACCATTAAAGGAATTGTGGCTTCCGATGGAAGACCCAAGCAGGCGATGTATGAATGCAAACGTATTTTTCAACCAATAAATGTTGAATGGGCTGATTCAGTAAAAGGCATCATCCACATCATCAACAGCAGTGAAGTAAAAAATGTAAATGCTTACACGGCTTACATTGTGGTGAAGGAAGATGGAAAGATCATTTCCAATCAGCAGATCGGTGGTATTGATGTGGCGCCTGCAACAACCGTTGAGTTTCCTGTTTCGAAATGGTTGCCGAAAACAAAAGCAACATCCGAATATCATGTGGAGCTGAAGTTTGTATTGCAAAAAGCGGAGGCATGGGCAGAGGCTGGTTTTGAAGTTGCATCGAATCAGTTAATGCTTAAATCGGGAAGTATTAAAAGAGCTGAAAGGAAAGATGTCAAGTTTGTTGTACGGAAGGGATTGACAGGAGTAGATATTAGTAGCAAAGATTTTTCCTTACGAATCAGTTCTGCCGACAAAGGAGGATTAACTTATTATGAATATAAAGGTACAGAATTAGTGTCCCGACCTTTGCTGCCTCATTTCACAAGGCCATTAACAGACAATGACAGAAGAGGGTGGAAGCCCCAGCGTAAGTTGAAGCAATGGTATGAAATTGATTTGAAGTTAATAATGACAAATGCTGACTATGGTGAGAATTGTTATATTGTTACTAACGAGTATAGTTTGCTAAATGACAGTGCCAATGTTACAATCGTTTATAGTATTTATTCGAGTGGTGTAGTAAAAGTTAATTATCGTTTTAAAGCAAATCCCGGCTTACCCAACATTCCCAAAATAGGTATGCAAATAGGCATCGACAGCAGTTTCAAACAAATCGAATACTTCGGCCGTGGGCCATTGGAGAATTATATAGATCGTCGTTACGGCACTGATGTAGGTATCTACAACCAAAACATTTTTGATTTCATGGAACCTTATGTGGTGCCGCAGGAAAATGGTAACCGTACCGATGTTCGCTGGATGTACCTGCACAATCAAAAAACAAAAGATGGCTTATTGGTGGTGGCTGATAGTTTACTCAGCATGAGTGCATGGCCTTATACCGAAGAAAATATTCAGAATGCAAAGCATACGAACAAACTGCAAGACGCAGGCTTCATCACACTCAATATCGATTTAATGCAGATGGGTGTTGGTGGCAACGATAGCTGGAGCGAAGTGGCCGCACCACTGGAGCAATACCAGATCAAACCAAAGAATTACCAATACAGTTTTTATTTAGTTCCGTTCAATGCAAAAAAGAAATCAGCCGGTGAGAGAGCAAAAGAAATTAAATAGTCAGTTGAACCACAAAGGCGCAAAGGCACAAAGCAACACTAAGTTTTTCTTCGTGATTCTTAGTGTGCTTAGTGTCTTCGTGGTTCATGCGCAAGTACCGCAAGATGTAATGCAGAAAGTGTATGAAGAAGTAAAAACACCTTTCAAATACGGTCTTGTAGTTACGCCTGAAACAAGCAATAAAAAAATCGATTGCCCTTCTGTATTCCGCAAAGGCAATTCCTGGTACATGACCTATATTCAATTCGATGGTCGTGGTTATGAAACATGGATCGCAAAAAGCAACGACCTGCTGGAATGGAAAACACTTGGCAAGCTCATGAGTTTTTCTGATACGACAGATTGGGACAATAATCAGAAAGCAGGATATATCGCTTTGCAGAATACAAAATGGGGCGGCAATTACAAACTTGAAAAATACCAAAAGAAATACTGGATGAGTTATATCGGCGGAAAGGATCGTGGTTATGAATCCGGTCCGTTGGCCATTGGTATTGCCAATACAACCAACGATCCAACCAACCCACACGAATGGAATCGTTTGAAGCAACCAGTGTTGAGTTCAACAGATGCAGATGTACGTTGGTGGGAAAACCGCAAACTGTATAAGAGCACAATCATCCGTGATAAAAAGAAAACACTCGGCAGCGAGTTTATCATGTATTACAATGCGAATGGCGACAGCAGCGGTAATAAACCCAAGTGGCGATGGTTCGAACGTATTGGTATGGCGGTAAGTAATGATATGGTTAACTGGAAACGTTACAATGCAGACCCAGTGATGGAACACGGTGTAGGTATTACCGGCGATGCGGTGTTGCAAAAGATCAACGATGTGTGGGTGATGTTTTACTTTGGTGCGTTTTGGGAAACAAGAAAAAATGAAACCTTTAACCGGTTTGCCTGCAGTTACGATTTAGTGAACTGGACAGATTGGAAAGGAGACGATCTCATCAAATCATCCGAGCCTTACGATGCGAAATATGCACACAAGAGTTTTGTGGTAAAGTGGAAAGGTGTCGTATATCATTTCTATTGTGCCGTTGATAAAAATGAAAGTCGTGGAATTGCGGTGGCAACTTCGGTTGACAAAGGAAAGAGTAAATTGCAGTTTTAGGTTTTTACGCAAAGCCGCTAAGGAGCAAGGAACAAAAAACAACTTTGCGTCTTATTTACTTTGCGCCTTTGCGTGAATTATTCAATTTTAAATGAAGAGAGTACTAACATATTGCTTGCTGATCGTTTGTTTGCTTTTTTGGGTGAATGAAATTTCTGCACAACAAAAGCCAACGGATAATATTGAAAATGCTTTTCTCAATCCGCCACAATCGGCCAAGCCATGGGTGTTTTGGTATTGGATGCACGGTGCATTTTCAAAGGAAGCCATTACAGCTGATCTTGAAGCCATGAAAGAAGTAGGTATTGGTGGTGCGTACTTAATGCCCATTAAAGACACGACTTCAAAAATTCCTTTTCAGCCCACAGTAAGGCAGTTAACCCCTGAATGGTGGAAGCTTGTAACCTTTGCCATGCAGGAAGCAAAACGTTTGGGTTTGCAGTTAGGCATGCATGTGA
>JAACZX010000270.1 GCA_009996555.1 Chitinophagaceae bacterium
TTTCCGGTACCACTGCTTTTACTTTGGCCATTGCTTCAACCGTATTAATGCCGCCCAAACCAATGTGATCGGCTGCTACATTGGTAACAACAGCTACTTCACAATTCTGAAAAGCCAATCCGCTTTTTAAGATGCCACCTCTTGCACATTCAAGCACAGCAAAATCAACCGTTGGATCTTTCAGCACAAACTGCGAAGAGATAGGGCCTGTGCAATCGCCTTTCATCATCAGTTGGTTCTGGATGTACACACCATCGCTTGTTGTATAGCCCACTTTTTTACCTGCACTTTTTGCAAGGTGTGCTGTGAGGCGTGTAGTAGTGGTTTTACCATTGGTGCCGGTTATTGCAATGATGGGGATGCGGCCTGCACTTCCTTTGGGAAAAAGCATATCAACAACAGGTTCGGCAACATTGCGGGGCAACCCTTCCGATGGGTCGATGTGCATCCGAAAGCCGGGCGCAGCATTTACTTCAAGAATGGCACCGCCGTTTTCAGCCACAGGTGTACGCAGGTCATTTGCCATTACATCAATGCCACAAATATCCAGGCCAATGATTTTTGCAATACGTTCAAACATGAACACATTGGCAGGATGCACTTCATCAGTAACATCTGTTGATGTGCCGCCGGTTGAAAGATTGGCAGTAGGCTTCAGCAAAACACGCTCGCCTTTTTCAGGAACATGTTCCAAGGTTATGCCAGCATCATCCAGCATCTTTTGTGTAAACTGATCAATGGTGATCTGTGTTAATACTTTTTCATGACCATAGCCACGGCGTGGGTCTTTATTTGTTTCTTGTATTAACCAGTTAAGATCATGTTCGCCATCGCCCACCACACTTGCAGGCGTGCGCAAAGCAGCGCAAATAAATTTATTGTTGATAACAAGGCAACGAAAATCATAACCGGTAATAAAGCGCTCAACAATTACACTGCGGCTGTATGCTTTCGCTGCTTCAAAGGCTTTTTGCGCCTGCTCACGGTTAATGATGTTGGTGGTATTTCCTTTTCCGTGATTACCATCAATTGGTTTTATTACAAGCGGATAACCAAATTTTTCAATTGCTTCTTCCAGTCCCGCTTCAGTACGCACCACTGTTCCTCGTGGTACAGGAATTTCAGCAGCTTCTAAAAGCATTTTTGTTTCTTCTTTATCGCAGGCAATATCCACTGCAATGTTTGATGTGGTGGAAGCAATGGTGGCACGGATACGTTTTTGGTTTACACCATAACCCAGCTGCACAAGACTTTGTTTATTTAAACGGATGTAAGGGATGCCTCTTTTTGCTGCTTCATCAACAATGCAACCGGTAGATGGTCCAAGGCGTGTATCTTCCCGTATCTCTCTCAGTTTCTGAATATCTTCAGCCAGGTCATAAGGAGCTCCTTCAATCAATGCTTCTGCAATACGCACACTTGCTTTTGCCGCATACACACCTGCATCTTCTTCCATATAACTGAACACTACATAATACACGCCTTCTTTTTCGCCTTCAGGTGTACGGGTGCGTCCAAAGCCGGTATCCATTCCGGCCAGTGTTTGCAGTTCCAGTGCAATGTGTTCAATTACATGCCCCATCCAGGTGCCTTCATCCACACGTTGAAAAAAACCACCGGGTTTGCCCACGCTGCAGCGGTGGCTGTACATGCTGGGAAACATTTCCTCCAGCCGCTGCCTGAAACCGTCGATCGTATTTGTGGGGCGTTGCTCAAGCTCTTCAAGATCAAGCTTCATCTGAATAAGCTTTGTGCGCCGCACACTCCAGTAATTTGGCCCACGGAGAATTTTTATTTCAAGAACTTTCATAAACGAATAGGTTGATGTTGTTTCCGAATATATTGAAATTTATCTGATGCTGTTGATAAAAGGGGAGGAGAGCAGGAATTTTTTACCCTTAATTTTGTTTTGAACCAAATATCTCAACCATTGCTGTATCCAAAAGGAAAGCTGATTGCCATTGGTGGCGCAGAGGACAAAGGAACTGATCTTGAAGCGGGTGAAATAAACCGCAATAACCGTAATTTTTTTGAGCTGGGTATTCTGAAACGTGTAGTGGAAGAAGCAGGTGGTATTGATGCACGTATTGAAGTGATCACTACTGCTTCAACTATTCCTTATGAAGTGGGCGATAACTACATGAATGCCTTTGGTAAAATTGGCTGTACAAATATTGGCGTGTTGCACATCCGCAACCGGCAGGATACAGCCAATCCCGAATATCTTGAACGCATTAAAACCTGTAACGCTGTTATGTTTTCCGGTGGAAACCAGATGCGTTTAAGTGTAACAGATGGAGGTACGGAGTTTTTAGCAATTCTGAAAAAACGTTACCAGGATGAAAGCAGTTTTGTGATTGCAGGTACTTCTGCCGGTGCAATGGCTATGAGCAAAACCATGATCTATGAAGGCAATGCTGCACGTGCATATTTGAAAGGTGAAGTGAAAATGACAACCGGTTTAGGATTTATTGACAATGTGATCATTGACAGTCATTTTGAAAAGCGTGGACGTTTTGTAAGATTAACTCAGGCTATTGCAAGCAATCCGGCATGCATTGGCATTGGGCTGGGTGAAGATACCGGTATGCTTATCACAGAAGGAAACAAAATGGAAGCTATTGGCAGCGGCTTGGTGATCATTATTGACGGGCATGAAATGATGCATTCCAATATTGCAGATATACCTGATGGAAATCCCATCAGTATCGAAAATCTGAAAGTTCATTTCTGCGAAAAAGGGAATGGGTATATTGTGAGTGAACGTAAATTTATAATGGAAGCAAGAGAAGGTGCACTTATTCCAAAACAGGTACATGTTGAATAATTACAATTACATTTTATAATCTTCTGTATGAAAAAAATCGGTTTGCTTGTTTTATTCGCTTTTACATTCATGGCATTTACACATCAATCGAAAATCAAGGTCATATTTTTTGGCGATTCAATAACACAGGCGGGTGTTAATCCTGGCGGTTATGTAAAACGTATCGACAGTATGGCCATTGCACAAGGGAAAACGAATTATGATTTTATTGGTGCTGGCATTGGCGGCAACAAAATCTATGATCTCTACCTGCGTATGGAAGATGATGTGTTATCGAAAAATCCAAACGTAGTAGTGTTATACATTGGAGTGAACGATGTGTGGCACAAAGCATCTTCCGGAACAGGAACAGATGCAGATAAGTTTGCGAAATTTTACCAGGCAGTGATCGACAAGATCAAAACGAAAAATGCAAAGATCATTTTGTGTACACCTGCAGTAATAGGAGAGAAGACTGACGGAAGCAATCAGCAAGACGGTGATTTAACAGAGTACAGCAAAATCATTCGTGGTCTTGCACAAAAGAACTCATTGCCGTTGGTTGACTTACGCAAAGCATTTCTTGAATACAACAGTAAGCACAATACAGAAAATAAAGACCGTGGTATTTTAACCACCGACAGAGTTCATTTAAATGCCATCGGCAACCAATTGGTCGCCGATGAAATATGGAAAGCAATTCAGAAGCTCTAATGTATTTATAACCAAGCTGCGCTAAAATTATTTAAATGATTGGGTTTAACGCCTGTATTTAGTCAATTTCGGGGGGGGGGTAAATAACTC
>JAACZX010000271.1 GCA_009996555.1 Chitinophagaceae bacterium
GTATACACCCGTGTTACTACCTTTTACGGTTATGGTTACAGCCGGAATTGCTTCGCCGGAAGTTGCGTTTTTCACACTTCCACGAATTGTAACGGATTGTGCATAAGAAGTAATGGTAAGAAGGCAGGATAACAGTAGCAAAAACACTGACGGTTTTTTTCGCATAGCAATACGTTTTTGGTTAAGTTAACAGCAAAATACTGATTGTTAGTTTCATTCAAAAATTTTCTTTCGCACTGTTCCATGCAGCTTTTTTGAATTTTCCGGTAAAACTTTGGCAGACATGCCTGCCCGCTTTACTTTAGCGCATGAATTCGTTTCAATTTCCCAATCAGACAAAATTTTACAAAGGAAAAGTAAGAGATGTGTACAGCATCGGTAACGACCTGCTGGTGATGATTGCCAGCAACCGCATTTCGGCTTTTGATGTTATTCTTCCCCGCCCCATTCCGTTTAAAGGGCAGGTGTTAAACCAGATTGCTGCCTATATGCTGAAGGCAACAGAGGATATTTGCCCTAATTGGTTACTTACTGTTCCTGCGCCCAATGTGGGCATTGGCAAACGTTGTGTTCCGTTTAAAATTGAAATGGTTGTGCGTGGCAACCTTGTGGGCCATGCATGGCGTACATATTCTTCCGGCAAAAGGGAACTTTGCGGAGCTGTATTACCCGAAGGTTTAAAAGAGAACGACTACTTCCCCACTCCCATCATCACCCCTTCTACAAAAGCAGAGGAAGGACATGATGAAGATATTTCGCCTGCAGAGATCATTGAAAAAGGACTGTGTACAAAAGAAGAATGGCAGCAACTGAGCAACTATGCTTTACAGTTATTTGCACGTGGTAAAGAAATTGCAGCAAAGCAGGGCCTTATTCTTGTTGATACAAAATATGAGTTTGGCAAAATTGGCGATACCATTTACCTGATGGATGAAATTCATACGCCGGATTCATCACGCTACTTTTATGCCGATGGTTTTGAAGAGCGCCAGTTAAGCGGCGAACGCCAGAAACAACTGAGCAAGGAGTTTGTGAGAGAGTGGCTCATTGCAAATAATTTTATGGGTAAAGAAGGACAAACAGTTCCTGAAATGAACGATGAATGGGTAAACACCATCAGCAAACGTTATATTGAACTGTACGAAAAAGTAATTGGACAGTCCTTTGTTCCTGAAGAGTTAACGGATGAAGAAACAGAAAAGCGCATTGTAGCAGCACTGGCTGAGCTCACGAAATAAAACAAACCGGTTTCGCTATCATAGTCAGGACTTGTACAGAAAGAAGAAACGATAAATCTTTATCTTTCAAAAAAACTTTCTGCATGAGTCCTGATTTAATTTTTCAGCTGGCCAATACCATTGCCTTTGTTGCATGGCTCATTCTTTTTATTGTAAGCCCCTTCTGGCCATCGGTTGACAAACTCCTGATTGGAATTGTTATTACGTTGTTCATCATCATTTACTCCTGGCTGCTTGCACAAAACTTTCCGTTGAGCGATATGCAAAAGTTCAGCACACTTGATGGTGTAATGGAATTGTTTACAAACAAAATTGCTGTAACCACTGCCTGGCTTCATTTTCTTGCGTTTGATCTGATGGCGGGCATCTGGATAAAAAAGAATGCACAAAAGCACGGCATTCATCATTGGGTACTGTTGCCATGCCTGTTCTTTACATTTATGATCGGGCCATTTGGTTTGCTTATTTATCTTGTTGTGCGTTTCATTTATACCAGACAATATTTTGCTGATAATTATTAAGCACCATTCAACGCTGCTCTTTTGCAGCCCTGTGTGAATGCATTACCTTTAATCCGTTGCAGCAAATGCAATAAACAATCATTTAAACTTACATTATGTATAAACTGTTGCTGTCACTTTGTATCATCGCTACTGCTTCTGTTTCTGCACAACAATACAACCTGATCATTGGCACTTACACAAACGCAGGAAGCGAAGGGATTTATACCTACAGATTTGATGCGCAAACAGGCGATGCAGTGGCGATGAGTTCAGTTAAAACATCAAACCCTTCTTACCTTACTGCATCACCCGATGGAAAATATGTGTACGCCGTAAATTCAGATAACGAAGGCATGGTAAGTGCATTTCAATTCAATAAACAGGATGGTTCACTTAAGTTTTTAAACAAGGTTTCCAGCGCCGGATCCGGCCCATGTTATATCAGCATTAACCGCAAAGGAAATATTCTTGTTGCAGGCAACTATGGCAGCGGCACCATTGCTGTAATGGAAGCAAGACAAGATGGACAACTCAACCAACCCAAACAGATCATTCAGTTAAAAGGCAGCAGTGTTAACAGAAGCCGCCAGGAAAAATCGCATGTACACAGTACCGTTTTCTCGCCTGATTTCAATTTCCTGTACGTGCCCGATCTCGGTACCGATAAAGTGATGATCTACAAAGTGGCACAAGGCAGCGGTGCATTACAACCCGCCGAGCAACCTTATGTGGAAGTAAACTCCGGAGCTGGTCCAAGGCATTTTGTATTTCATCCAAAACTGAGCAGGGCTTATCTAATTGAAGAATTAACCGGAACCATCAGTGTGTTTGAATATGCAGACGGGCAACTCAACCTCATCCAAAACACATCATCGCACCCCATCAGTTACCAAGGCACTTATGGTTCTGCAGATATTCATGTGTCGCCCGATGGCCGTTTTCTTTATGCCAGCAACCGTGGCGATGCAAATTCCATTGCCATTTTTCGTATTGACCAGGAGAATGGAATGATCCATCCTGCAGGCTTTCAACCGTCACTTGGTATTCATCCACGTAATTTCAACTTCGATCCCACAGGAAATTTCTTATTGGTTGCCAACCGTGACAGTGATGAAGTAGTGATCTTTAAAATAGATAAACAAACAGGTTTGCTGGATAATACAAAAAAACGCATCAAAGTATCGAAGCCGGTTTGTATAAAATGGATCGTTACAAAGTGATCTTTTTTCTTACAACACATCATCGATTATAAAACAGAAGCAGATGAAAAAGATTTATCCCGAATCAATGCCAACGCCAAAAGGTTATTACTCGCCCGGCATTGTGCACAACGGAACAGTGTATGTTAGCGGCCAGTTAGCCATTAATGAAAAAGGCGAACCGCAAACCGCCAGCATTGAAGATGAAGTGCGGCAGTGCATGAAAAATATTGAAACCATCTTAACAGCAAGCGGCAGCAGCCTGCATCATATTCTGAAGGTGAATGTATTTATTGCAGACATTGCCAACTGGCCAAAATTCAACCAGGTGTTTGCTGAGATCATGGGTGATCATAAACCTGCACGAATTGTTGTGCCCTGTAACCAGCTCAATTACGGTTGTGGCATAGAAATAGATTGTATTGCAGCTGTAATGGAACAGTAGCCACTGTTCATGTTTTTTACAGGCTGCGGCCACGAAACAAATGTTATGACCATTAGTAAAGAAGATATTCAACTGGCGCATGAACGTATAAAACCGTTCATTCATAAAACACCGGTGCTCACCTGTAACACAATTAATAAGCTTGCCGGTGCAGAACTGTTTTTTAAGTGTGAGAACTTTCAAAAGATCGGTGCATTTAAAATACGTGGTGGTATGAATGCAGT
>JAACZX010000635.1 GCA_009996555.1 Chitinophagaceae bacterium
TTCTTCATACGTATCATCATTCATCACCACCAACCGGTAACGGTTACGTAGCCGCTTGAGTGTACTTTCTGCATCAATTCGTTTTGCCATAAGCTGATTAGAGGGCTAAATTTACTGTTTAAGAGGAGCAAATAAATAAATTCTTGAGATTTTACCGTGATTTAAAATATTTTTGACCGTATTGAGTTAATTAAAGAAAAACGACCCAACGCCTGCATGCAGCCAATTATTGTACCTAAATTACATCTGCTCCTCATTATTCTCTTGCTGGGCTGCTTCTCTGCATCGGCACAACCCGATTTTACTTTACCGCTGGTAAAGCCGGAAAAATACCAGAACAAAACGCTTGGTTCGGAAAAAACAGACGATAAAAAATTTACGCTGCCCCGCCGTCTTTACCAGAGCATGGTTACCCATTATAATTTTCATTATAATGCCACATCAAAGATCAATGCCATTGTAGAACGTGCAAAGCAGGGACACCGGGATGATTATACCCAGCTCCTTCCGTTTTATAATTATTCCACATACAATACGGCTGCCGATTCTGTGGAGCTTGATTCCGTGATCTATAAAGCAACAGCAGGTATTGTGTTGCACGATCTCAGGAATGGTTATATCGATAATATGTACCTGCTCATCGGGCAGAGTTATTATTACTGGCAGAAATATGATTCTGCATACCGCATCTTTCAGTTTATCAATTACAATTTCTTTCCAAAAGGGAAAGATGAATACATTATTGTAGTTGGGTCGAACGACAGGAATACCAAAGGCGATCTGAATATTGCCACAAAAGAAAAGAACGGCATTGTACATAAAGCATTCACTCAACCTCCCAGCAGGAACGATGCATTGATATGGCTGGCACGCACCTATGCAGAAGATAATTTATTTCCTGAAGCATACAGCCTCATAAACCTGTTACGCAAAGATCCCATCTTCCCTAAGCGGTTACACAGTAAGTTGAACGAAGTGCAGGCATACACGTTTTACAAACAGGAACAGTGGGACAGCACCGCCTATTATTTATTGGCACAGCTGTATGCAAAAACAAATAAACCCGACTTAGCTTCGGCTTATTTCAATAAAGCAAAATCGCATACTACCGATCCGGTTCTGTACATACATGCACGTATTTATGAAGCACAATTGCTGAAGAAGGAAGGTGGTGATGCTGTATCTGAAACATTGGCCGATCTGTTGAAGCTTTCAAAAAAAGAACGGTTCGATGGTTATGAAGATGTACTCTTTTATGCAGCAGCCGGCATGGCACTGGAAAAAGGCGATACAACACAGGCCATTAACCTGCTCAAACGTTGCGTATCCTACACAACAGAAAATCCATCGGTTAAGAACAAAGCATTTGTTCGCCTATCCGATCTTGCGTATGCAAGAAAAGATTATACCCTTGCATCCAATTCACTCGACAGTGCCAACCTGCAAGACCCGGCCTTTGCAAATGTTGCCACACAATTACAAAACAAACAGCAGATGCTTCACCAACTGGTAGATCTTATTACGGTGGTGAAACAGCAGGATAGTTTGCAAACGGTAGCAAAAATGCCGGAGAAAGAAATGGATGCTTATCTCAAATCACTTGCACGCAAACTCCGTAAGCAACGTGGTTTAAAGGAAGAAGCAGCTTATGTTCCTGTATTAACTGCAAACAATCTCAACGACAATACACCTATTTTTTCTACTGCCGGCAGCGGTAATAACTGGTATTTTTATAATGCTGCACAAAAAGCAAAAGGCTTTAATGAATTTAAAGGAAGATGGGGCAACCGTCCGAATGTTGACAACTGGCGCAGGCAGGATGCTGTGGATGCTATAGCAACATTTAATCAGCCACAGCAAAACAATAACGCAGGAAATAACAGCGGGCAGGATATTAGTATTGAAGCAGATAAAATTCCGGAAGAAGAATTAACAGCAGAAGGTTTGAAACTGCGTTTACCACTTACTGAAGAAAAATTACTTGAATCGAACAGGAAAATCGCTGAATCATTATTTCAACAGGGGCAGATCTATAAAAATCAGCTGGAAGATTATGAACAGGCTGCCATTGTGTTTGAAGAACTTTGGAAACGTTTCGGCAATTACGAAAAAGAACAGGATGTGTTGTTTGAGCTTTACTATTGTTACAACAAAACAGGTAATAAAGAAAAAGCAGCTTTCTTTAAAAATGAGCTGAACAAAAAATATCCAAATGGCGATATGGTGCAGAAGATCAACGCTGCCACTAATCCTGTAGCTGTATCAAAAGATGCTAAAACTATTGCTTACGAAAATATTTACGACCTCTTCATTTCCGGAAAATTTGACGAGGCCCAGCAACAGAAAAAACTGGCTGATTCTATTTATGGCCCGTCATACTGGACACCACAACTGCTGTACATCGAATCACTTTACCACATCAAACAAAAAAATGATAGTGCTGCCATTGTTACATTAACCAATCTTGAGCGGAATTTCCCCGGTACGCCCATGGCTGAAAAAGCAGCAGTGATGAAAGATGTGGTGAGCCGGAGAACACAAATTGAAGATTACCTGGCAAATACAAACATTGTTCGCCAAACAGAAGACAGCGTGGTTATGCCGTTTGATGAAGGCCCCAAAGTGAACAAGATCGTTCAGGATATAAAAAATCCGCCAACGAATAATGTAAAACCGGTAAATCAACCTTCGCAAAACTCAGCAAACATTACACGCCCTGTTGCACCAATTGAAAAAACCGAAACAGAAAAAACAGACCGTACAAGTGCCGGTAAAATAACAGTGGGTAAAACACCGGGTATGGATACCAGCACCATTAAACCACTGAAAGAAGGAAAGGTTGAAATGGTTTATGTGTACAATGCAACAGATCCATACACAGTGCTCATGTATTTTGATGAAGTGGATCCGGTTTATCTTACCGAAGCAAAAACAGCTTACCAGCGTTATAATTCCTCATCATTTGGCGGACAGAATATTCCACTCAAAATTTATGAAGGTGATAAGGATAACACATGGATGGAAATGGGACAGTTTGCTGATATTACCACTGCATTGGGTTATATGGAAGAGTGGAAAAAGAATGCACGCCAGATTGTACCATGGTTACCTGAGCTGAAATATAATTTTGTGATTATTTCCGACAGAAACCTGGAAATGTTAAAAACCAGGAAGAATATGGAAGAATACAAGACATTTTTACGTCAGTACATTAAGGATAAATTTTAGGAATTCTTCTCGTTTGCGCCTCCCTGAATTGTTATAGATTTGTCTGGTATTGAATTTGCTTTAAATGCGTTCACATACTCAATCTTATGCGTAAACCAATCAAATATTTGTGGCGGGCTTTCTTTATTGGTCTTGGCCTGGTTGTTCTTCTTATAGTTGGAGCCAATTTTGGCCTGCTGGGTAAAATGCCTTCTCTGGAAGAATTAGAAAACCCTTCCGCCTCTCTTGCCAGCGAAGTGATAGCATCAGATGGTACACTCATGGGTAAGTTTTACCTGGAAGACCGTACCAATGTAGAGTATAAAGACATTTCTAAGAATATCGTAAATGCACTGATTGCTGCAGAAGACGAACGGTTTTATGATCACTCGGGTATTGATG
>JAACZX010000636.1 GCA_009996555.1 Chitinophagaceae bacterium
GCGGGATTTTTTGTTTCATGAAATACCCATTGCAGGGTATAGCTACTCAACAGCTGTCGGATATCTTGCATTGCAGCAAACAAACCATCAATGCATCATTATTTAAAACTCAGTACTGCTTTTTTTCTTTCTGTTTTGTTATTCAGCAACACCGTTTCGGCACAGGACGATTTTGGAAAAGGCTTTGCCATACAGGTTGCACTTCCGGTACAGAACGGAACTTTTAGCGGAGAAGAATTTGGTGAAGTAAAAAAAGGAAACCAGGGATTTTATCTGCAGCTAAGCCGCCAATCCTATATTGGAGAAAACAATCTCTACTTCCATTCATATAAAACAATCGGGCTGGCTTTACGCTCCGGTACGATTAATATTAAGGACGGCGACTATAAGGGAACCAATTTAAAAATTACAACAGTTGAGCTTCCTGTTGGTTTTGGTGCTTATGGCAAATTTTTCGGTGTGTTGCCGTTAGGCTTTACAGCCGGAGGATATCTTGCTGTGCCTTTGCAATACGAAGGCACTATCCGCAAAACCAACAAACCCGATTATGAATTTGGAAACAAATATGAAAAGCCTTTAGGTTATGCAGGAATACAAGCCAACCTTATGCTTAACCTGCATTTTAAAAAGTTTGCATTCATCCGCTTAATGGCAGGTGGCCACATGGGACTTATTGCGGCATACAAAGCCTGGCCCGAAGGTTCAACTGCAACATATAAAACACCGCTGCCCACAAATTTTCAGATTGGTGCAGAAATTCTTTTTTCAAAGTAGAAAGGAAGGTTAATGTAGGTTTAGTATCCCGCTTTATAGCGGGATTTTTTTTATTCAACAGGAATGTTGTTTGCTTTGAATGCTGCAATAATGTTATTCATTTTTTCTATTGAAAAAACATCATCATTACAGCTAATAGTGAATACCTTTTTTCTGCCTTTTGTAATTTTCAAACGATCATTTTTCCGGCGCACACTTAATCCTTCAAATGAAGTTTTTACTTTCCTGAGTTTTGAGAAATATCGTTTTGAGTAAAAGTGAAGTTCTTTTTTTTCTTCATCAAACCGTATTTCTTCAAGTTTGCTTAACTGGAGAAGGCTGATAATATTTCCCAGGAAAAGTATACCGAAGATCAGGTAAGCTGTACCTGCTTTTTCGCTGTTTGCTGCAAAATGAAAAACAACAAAAAACAGGAGCATAAAAATAAGCTGCAGCAATATTGATATAAAAAACCTCCGGTTGGTTAGTGGTTCATCGGTCGTAAAGATGATCATGGTTAATAATTAAGGCTGCTGAAATTAATCAATCTTTTTCATTGTATTTTTAAGCTATGAGCTTTTTCATACTTAATACATACGACAATTATATTGATGCCAATCTTCACCTCATGCAGTTGCAGGAAGAGGGTATCAACTGCTGGCTTAAAGATGAACATACTGTTACCATCGACCCTATTTTAACCAATGCCATCGGTGGTATTAAGCTGATGGTGCATGAAACGCAGAAAGAACGTGCAAAGGATTTGCTACGCACCATCATTAACAAAGCAAAAGAAAACAGGGCTTGCCCAAAGTGCGGCTCGCTGAATGTGGAATACATTGTGAGTAACCGTAAACCATCAAACTGGTTAAGCGCCATTGTTACGTTTTTCTTAGGCAGCTACGCAATGGCTTCTGAAAAAGTATATCATTGTTTTGATTGCGGGTATGAGTTCAGCGAGGTAAAAGAAACAGGTGCACAGGAAGAAGAATCAGCTACCAACCAGTAACGGATAAAACAACAACCGCTCATAACAAACATTTTTTCTTCATCCCTTTTTCCCTTCGTAACTTTTAGGTGAAAAAACGCTGCCATGTGGAATCAAATCCTGGAACATTTTCAAACACTTGAACAACGTCCGTTGGAGCGGATGGCTATTCTTGTTGGAGGGCTTCTTTTTTTCTGGATCATAGAAGGTGCCATTCCGTTGTTTTCACTCAACTATAAAAAGAGCAAGCTGCAGCATGCGGGAGTAAATTTTGTTTTTACGGTCATTCATCTCATCATCCATACATTCCTTGCCATTTTTATTATTAAACTAAGCGATTGGTGCCTGCATACAGAGTTTGGTTTGGTTTACTGGACCAATGCCAATGTAGTTTTCACCATCATCATTGGTGTAATGGCGCTTGATTTCAGCAGCTGGCTTGTTCATTTGGTAATGCACAAGGTTCCTTTGTTGTGGCGGTTTCATCTTGTGCACCATAGCGATACAAATGTGGATGTTACCACAGGGCTGCGTCATCATCCGGGGGATAGTCTGTTACGTGGTTTGTTCTTTCTCTTACTCATTTTCATTTCCGGTGCGCCTATGTACAGTGTTATGATCTACCAAACACTGGTGGTGCTGGCCACGGCTTTTACACATGCAAACATCAGCCTGCCAACAAAACTTGATAAAGCCCTGAGCTGGTTTCTCATTTCCCCTAATATGCACAAAGTGCATCACCACTGGAAACAACCTTATACAGACACCAACTACGGTGCGGTATTTTCCATTTGGGATCGGTTGCTCGGCACGTTTTCCACCCTTGATACAAAGGATATAAAGTATGGACTCGACCGGTATTACCCCGCCGATAAGGATGAAGATGTTCTGAAACTGATGGCAAAACCTTTCAAGAAACTGGAAGAATAGTCCTTTTTGTCTACATTTTACTGCTTTGCTTTACCCAATTCAAAAGTTTTTGCAGAAAACAGAAAAAAGTTTTTGAAACTAAATTGCTGCTTTTCAGTGCTTTAGTCTTTGCCTGCTATCGTTATCTGCCAGCTACTAAAAAAAAGATGGTACTTTGTGTTGCATAGTACTGAAATATCTCTTAGTTTTGTTTTGTCAATGTAATTAAGTTGTGTAATGGCTGTTGAGCGGGAATGAGCTCTCCCAAAAAACAAACCCTTTGCACACAATAAAACAAACTCCTCAGGTTATGAATATCGAGAACACACAAAGCCAGATGCGTAAGGGAGTCCTGGAGTTTTGCATTCTCTCCGTTATCCAACGGGGCGAAGTGTACCCCAGTGATATTATTGAGGAAATGAAGAAGGCGAACCTTAACATCCTCGAAGGAACCCTGTATCCACTACTTACCCGCTTGAAAAACGCCGATTTGCTAACATATCGCTGGGTGGAAAGCAGCAGTGGACCTCCCCGCAAGTATTTTTCACTAACAGAAAAGGGCGCTGCCTTTTACAAAGAACTGGAACAAACATGGAACGAAATGGCCAGTTCGGTAGAAACTGTAACCCGGCCAAATGGTAAACCAAATGCCACCGTAACCGGCGAAAGTATAGAAGTGCATCCTCCTTCAGCTGAAAGTCCACTTTAACCATTAAACTGTTATTATTATGAAAAAGGTAATCAATATAAATTTCAAAGGCCGGGTAATTCCCATTGAAGAGTCGGCATTTGAGCAACTGCAGAAGTACACCGATAGTCTGCGTCGCTACTTTGCCAACGAAGAAGGCCGAGATGAAATCATCAATGATATTGAAGATCGTATTGCCGAGCTTTTTAACGAAGAACTGAAGAAAGGTGCTACCTGCATTACAGAAGAAAGTGTAGCTGCTATCTG
>JAACZX010000637.1 GCA_009996555.1 Chitinophagaceae bacterium
TTCAGGAAAGGCAGGAAAGTTTTTTCAACTCACAAAAAAAACATCTGCTTCAGCAGTTGGTTACTACTTAGTAAAAGTGCCGTTCAAACAACCAATGTATAATATGACAGCGTTGGGCTATGGCGATTGGTTTATGCGTGGTCTTGAGTATTATGTAATTGATGGTGTACAGGCGGGTATTTTTAAAGGAACAATCAGGCAGGAAATACTGAATCTGAACGTTCCAACTTTCATTATAAAAAATGAGAAGTACAAAAAAATTCCTTTCAAGATCATTGCAAAAGTTTATGGCGACATTGGTGCCAGTCATTTACCTGCTTACACAAACAGTATATTAAACAACCGGTTTTTATATACATACGGTGCAGGTATTGATGTGTTGAGCTATTATGATTTTATAGCACGCTTTGAATATTCCTTCAATCAGTTGGGGCAAAAGGGATTATTTTTACATGTACGCAGAGATTTTTAAACAGCAACAGAGTATTTAAAGCAAACAATTTAACAGAAGCAATTGCAACTGTTTTCAAACAGGCAATAACAAACAGAACACATGAAAGTAGCCATCTACAGCCGGGTGTTTGAATCTGATCAAACGGAAGATATCCAACGTTTATTACATGAACTAAAGGCAAATAATATCCAGGCGCTTATATACCGGGGTTTTTATGAACAGATAAAAAATTCTGTTCAGTTTGATGAAGAACCTCTCTTGTTCCATTCCTCTGAAGATCTTGATGATTCATTAGAATGTATGATCAGCCTCGGTGGCGATGGTACATTACTGGATACGGTAACAATGGTGCGTGATCAGCCAATACCGTTACTGGGTATCAATTTCGGGCGGCTGGGGTTTCTGGCAAGCATTGGCAGGGAAGAACTGGAATCGGTAGTAGCGTCATTAAAGAACCACACGTATGTGGAAGATGAACGTACGCTTATACACCTGGACAGCAATATGCCGCTTTTTGGCGATACACCTTATGGGTTGAATGAATTTGCCATTCACAAACTCGATACTTCATCCATGATCAAGATACACGCATATCTTAATGGCGAATTTTTAAACAGCTATTGGGCCGATGGGCTGATAGTGGCCACACCAACCGGCTCAACAGGTTATTCGTTGAGTTGCAATGGGCCTGTGGTGTTCCCCGATTCCGGCAGTTTTGTGATAACACCTGTTTCGCCACATAATTTAAATGTGCGCCCAATTGTTGTGCCCGATAATAATATCATTTCATTTGAAATTGAAGGCCGTACCGATAGTTTTCTTTGCACACTTGATTCAAGGAAAGAGATTGTACAAAAAACAATACAACTGGCAGTAAAGAAAGAAGACTTTACCGTAAGCCTCATCCGCTTAAATGAAAACAACTTTTTGCAAACATTACGGAACAAATTGTCTTGGGGGCTCGACAGAAGAAACTGATGTGTGAAATCTGGCGCATATAGCCTGTTAAGTTTCTCACTTATAAAAACATGCATTTCCGGCACATGAAAACCCTGATATTTGCGTTATTACTGTTTTGAGAACTGATATGCTGATGAAAAAATTGTTTATTACCCTTGCGCTGCTCCCGTTGTGTATTGCTCCTTTACTTGTTCGTGCCCAATATGATGGCTACAAACATGAAGGGGAATTTGGCTTTCAGTTAGGCGCCGCTCACTATTTTGGCGACCTTAATCCAAACAAACGACTGAACCGGCCCAAGATTGCCGGGGGTGTTTTCTTCCGCAAGCAGATAAATGATTATGTGGCTGTTCGTATTGGAGCCAACTTTGCTCAGCTTGGTTACAGTGATGTGTATGAGAAGAAGAATGAATTTCAGATGCGACGGAATCTCAGCTTCAATACAAACTTGTGGGAAATTATGCTGCAGGGCGATTTTAATTTCTTTCGTTTCAACCCAACAAACCCTAATCATCGGTTCACTCCTTACATTACGTTTGGTGCAGGTGTTATCAATTACGACCCCTATGCATACCTGAACGATACAAAATATTTTCTTCGCCCCCTTGGTACGGAAGGACAGGGATCTGCCGCTTATCCTGATCGTAAACTTTATTCAACTACAGCAATGGCTATTCCTGTGGGTGTTGGGCTTAAATATGCATTGAACGATAAAACCAATATCAACTTTGAAGTAGGTTACCGTTTTACCACTACTGATTTTATAGATGACGTATCTGGTACTTACGCAGGTATTGCCAATTTTGCGCCAGGCTCTCCCGCCTCTTTTTTGCAAGATCGCAGTTACGAAACCGGCGCACCTATTGGCGTTGCCGGAACACAGCGGGGCTTTAGCGGCCAGCGTGATCAGTACATTATGGCAACAATCGGGGTTACTTTCAGTATTACCTCTTACAGATGCCCTACTTCAAATTAACAGCAAACCCTTGTTTCTGCTGTATTTCCATGGTTTAAACTTCTGTTTTTCCTTATTTCATGCGGGTTTGACGGCATCAATAATTTTTTGATGCAAAATTTTTACTGAAAATCAATTTGTTGTAAAAGTGTAATGAAAAATACTATTGTATTTCTTTGGTAGTGTGGGTGAAGCCTGCCTACCTTTGCGACCCGTTCCAAAAAACGGGATTTTTCTAATAACCACGGGATGGCGTGGTAAAAATTAAATACAATGAGCAAATTACATTTCACTACGAAGCATGCGAACGAGGCTACCGTGCAACGTAACTGGTACGTTGTTGATGGCACCAATCAAACCGTTGGACGCATGAGTGCAAAGATTGCTGCGATCCTTCGTGGCAAAAACAAAGCCTATTATACTCCTCACGTTGATTGCGGCGATTACGTGATCATCATCAATGCTGAGAAAGTAAAATTCACCGGCGATAAAGTAAACTACAAAGAGTACCAAAACTTCAGTGGTTATCCTGGTGGTCAGAAAATTGAAATCGCTAAAGACCTTCTGCGTCGTCGTCCTGAAGTGGTGTTAGAGCGTGCTGTAAAAGGCATGTTACCTAAAAACCGTCTTGGCCGCAAAATGTACAAGAAGTTGTTTGTATATGCTGGCGATAAACACGCACACATTGCACAACAACCTAAAGAACTGAAGTTCTAATCATTTTCAAATTTTCAAATTTTCAAATTCCTTATAAATGGAAAAGCAAAAAAACGCAGTTGGTCGCCGTAAAGAAGCCATTACCCGTGTGTTCATCAGCAAGGGTAACGGAAACATTACCGTGAACGACAAAAACTACAAAGAATATTTCAGCTTGGTTTACTTACAAAACCAGGTAGAAGCTCCTTTAAAAACAATTGAATCATTAGATAAGTTTGATGTAAAGATCAACGCTAATGGCGGTGGTATTAAAGGCCAGGCAGAAGCGGTGAAACTGGGTATTGCCCGTGCTTTGCTGGAAGTGAATCCTGAATATCGTCCTGTATTGAAAGCTGCAGGTTTACTGAAGCGTGATCCACGTGGTGTTGAACGTAAGAAATTTGGTAAGAAGAAAGCCCGTAGAAGCTACCAGTTCTCTAAACGTTAATATACTTTATGGTTGTGGGTTTGTGGTTTATTGTTAAACCACTTTCCCCCGGCCAAACAAGAAACAAGAAACAAAAAACGATAAAC
>JAACZX010000638.1 GCA_009996555.1 Chitinophagaceae bacterium
CTTCAGTTTACTGACACTGGAACAATGGGAAGCAGTATCAGTCAAACAGAAACAGAAAAGACAATTACTATTGAAGGAAAAAGACTGAAAGATCTGTTGATCAAAAAAATTGACTTTTTGAAAATAGATATTGAAGGAGCAGAGTATGCCGTTTTGAAAGATATTGAACCTTCATTAAAAAATGTTCAAAATCTCTTTGTTGAATATCATGGAAACTATGATCAAAACAAGGAGCTTACTGAAATTTTTTCGTTACTGGTAAAAAATGGATTCAACTATTACATTAAGGAAGCAACAAGTATTTACGACTATCCACTAACAAGAGAGAAGAAAAATGCAACTCCTTTTGATGTTCAATTGAATATATTCTGTACACGAAATCAACCTATAAAATAATTTTCCCATTAGATTGCAAAAAAAGAAGGGGCCATAACTGATATGATCGCCCCTTCTTTTTATAAATATTATTAATCTTTTATTTTTTTTCGCTTGCTCCTTCGGCTGGAATGTTAAACAGCGAAACCAATGTTTCGTATTTCATTGTTTTAATACTTTCAACTGAATATCCGGCAGCCGGACCGCTTGAAAATCTCCCACCTGAAATAGCGCCGGGAATAATCACATAGCGATAAGGATATGTTGCATTATAATTCGAACGGATAGTGATCACACCAGGTGTTAGAAAATAATGGATATAGTTACCTCCGGAAGTTGCATAATTCAATTGAAAAACTAATCCATCAGGATTACGCAAATAAACGTTTACAACACCCCTGTCCATAATTGTTTGAGTTATGCCTGGAGCATTCACCGTACCTTCCCAGAAAGCACCTGTGTTTGTAAAAGCAACATTTATCCAGTTGGAGTATGTAACGTTTGCACTACCAGTAGCACCAGTTGCACCTGTGGCACCCGTTGCACCTGTGGGACCTTGAGGCCCTGCGGGACCAGCCGGTCCTGTATCGCCTTTACAAGCCGAAAGAAATAACAGTATTAATCCAATACAAGTAAAAGTCAATCCTTTTTTCATAATCAGTTGATTTTTGATTGTGGTAAATAATTAATTCGTTTAACGAGTTTTGGTTCATCTTTCTTATTTGCAAAGAACATCTTAAATTATGTCCTACCTATTTTGCAAGCTCTTTTTTTATAAGCGTGTCAAAACTGTCGATAACTGTGCAAACAGATAATTCAGAAATTTGGATACGTCTTACGCTTTCCTCATCTTTATTCACTGTATGCCCACCATTTATTACCCGACTGAAAGGAAGGATAAGCCTATTGTAAGAATTCGGATTCACACTGAAATTCTTACATTTTTTGCACTATTTATTATCACTACTTCATACGCACAGGTAAATCTGAACCAAGGCCTTATTGCCCATTATCCCTTTACCGGGAATGCTAATGATGTAAGCGGCAATAATATCAATGGCGCCGTATCAAATGCTGTATTAACAACTGACAGAAATGGCATTGCCAACAACGCCTACTATTTTAACGGCACAAATGCCTATATACAACTACCCTTCTCAAGCTTGTACAATTTCAAACCACAAGATTCTTTTTCTATTTCTGTCTGGGTACTGCCAGACCCTGGTTATTCATGGCCCGCACAAGCGGTAGTAGTAAAAGCCCCACCTCATCCAGATTTCACTTTGTCGCAATGGAATTATGGTACATACATTTTAAATTATAAGGGTATGAGTGGTTACGCTTATAACAATATTTTAAACGGTAGTACTACATTAACACCTAATCAATGCTGGTATAATATTACCTCTACTTATAAAAATGGAGTATGGAAGCTTTATGTTAATGGTGTGCTTGAATCAACAAACAATAGCCAAACCAGATTTATTTTACAAGACGGCACTTCCCGAATAGCCTTTGGAAAAAAAGGAGAATCTTTTGGCGATTGGTACAAGGGAAAAATGGATGATGTGAGACTCTATAACAGGGTGCTGAACGAGGACGAAGTAAAAGCAATTGTTGGGCAGTGCCAGCTTTTATCTAATTGTAATAACTGGCTACGAACAACAAATCCCGGCGATGCTGTAAAAATTGGCGACCTTGATATTACCGGTAACCAACTGACTGTTGAAGCCACCTTTAACCGGGTGTCACCTTATACCGGAGGTTATTTGTATGGAGGCGACCTGGTTTCAAAACACGACCAGCCAACCGACTGCAATTACCTGCTTAGACCTAATAATGCTGAGATAACTACAACAAATGGTTTTTTTCAAACAGCACCTGTATGCGAAATTGAGTTGAATAAAACTTACCATGTTGCCATGACATACAATGGCAGTTCATTAAAGTTTTACAGAAACGGGTTCTTATTAAAAGAAATGCCGGCCAGCGGAAACCTTATACAAAACAACTGGCTCACTACCATAGGAGATTATGCTCCAGGTACCCCCGGCACGCCTGAAAATTTAAATGGCTATATAAATGAAGTCAGGATATGGAATGTTGCAAGATCGCAAGCTGACATCAGAACTTACATGAACAGTTCCCTACCTAACCCTACAACACAAACAGGCCTGCTTGCGTACTATACGTTTGATAACCTTCTTAACAAGCAAGGCAATTCTGCCTGGAATGGCACCCTCATTGGTGGAGCATCTGTTAATGCAACAAATACATCCTGTACATTTTCAGCCGACTCATGTGTAACGCTTACCTGCTCACAAAAAAACGACTTTGGTTTTGAACAAAACACCTGTAATCCTTACCAGATCACTTTTTCCACCACTTCCACTACCTATCAAACCATTAAATGGGATTTTGGCGATTCTAATTCTTCTACAGGCTCAGCTTCTGTTTCACACACCTATAGTTTGCCCGGAGTTTACCTGGTAAAAATGATTCAGAATTATCAAAACTGTACCGACACGGTTACAAAAACGTTGACAGTTACGATACAAAATGACAACCAGGCAATTCTTACTGCTGATACTACAATCTGTATTGGCAGTACAAAGCAACTGCAGGCTTCACCTGCTTTGTCGTATTGCTGGTCGCCTGCTGCTTATTTATCTGACCCCACTATTCAAAACCCTGTTACTTCCACCCCAGGCTCTATTACTTACTACCTCACAACTCAGAAAAAAGGAAATAACCTGGTCGTTAACGGCGATTTTGCTGCAGGCAACACCGGGTTTCTTTCGGATTACCAGTATGTTCCTCCATCGGGTTTTAATCCGGGAGTGTACACAGTGAGCAATAACCCTGTTGCATGGCATCCGCAAATGCCCAACTGCAATGATCATACTCCGGGAACAAACGGAAACATGATGATTGTTAATGGTGCCGAAATTGCCAATGTAAAAGTTTGGTCGCAAACAATAACTGTACAGCCAAACACAAACTATGCGTTTGAAACATGGTTACAACACATGACCAGCAGCAACCCGGCTAAATTACAATTTGCCATTAACGGGGTAACCATTGGACCTGCATTTGTGGCGAATAATACAAACTGCATCTGGGACAGATTCTATGCCGTTTGGAACTCCGGCAACAGTACGTCTGCTAACATTTCAATCGTAAATCAAAACCAGGTATATACCGGCAACGATTTTGCATT
>JAACZX010000272.1 GCA_009996555.1 Chitinophagaceae bacterium
GTACCAGGTGCTGGACGATACGCTGCACCCGGATGCAAAACTTGGACGTGATGGTAACCGTACGCTTGCTTCGTTATATGATTTAATGAAAGCAGAAAAACAAAAACGTCAGTTGCGGTCCATTGGTCAATGGAATACAGGCAGGATCATTGTGTATCCTAATGGCAAAGTAGAGCACTACCTGAATGGTGTAAGAGTATTGGAGTACATCAGAGGATCAAAACAATTCCGTGATCTTGTTGCGATGAGTAAATATAACGTATGGAAAAATTTTGGTGAAGCGCCACGTGGTCATATTCTCTTGCAGGATCATGGCGATGCTGTAATGTACAGGAGTATTAAACTAAAAGAATTGAAATGGTAATGCTGCTGCAAAGCAGATGAAATCATAATTAAAACGAAGTAACATGTCGGTATCACGTCGTCGGTTTATTAAACAATCAGTAAAAGCATCAGCAGCTGTTTATGCAACAGCGCTTGGCTTTAATGCAAAAAGTTATGCAAACATTCCTGGTGCAAATGACCGTATCCGAATGGGTGTTGTTGGTTTTTCCGATCGTTTTCGGCAGGCACTGTTCCCGTCTTTTCTCAATCATTACAAAGAGTTGAATATTGATATTGTTGCGGTGAGTGATCTGTGGAAGTTAAGAAGAGAAGAAGGAAGGGCATTTTTAAAAGCGAAGCTTGAACATGATGTACAACCTTGTGTGAACAACGATGAGCTGTACCGCATAAAAGATCTGGATGCTGTTATTGTAAGCACAGCCGATTTTCAGCATGCACTGCATGCCATTGAAGCTGTGAAGGCAGGTAAAGATGCATACGTTGAAAAACCATTTGCTGAAACAATGGAAGATAATCGTCTTGCCTTGAAAATAATTAAAGCAAGCGACCGGATTGTGCAGGTAGGATCGCAAAGAAGAAGTGGTGGCAATTATAAAGCTGCAGCAGAGTTTATTCAAACCGGCAAATTTGGCCCCATCACAATGGTTGAGCTTACATGGAATGTAAATCAACCCGGGCGGTGGAGAAGACCAGCTCTTGTTGCACAATGCAGGGAGCAGGATACCGATTGGAAACGCTTCCTGCTGAATCGTCCTTATGAACCATGGGATGCAAGGAAATATTTAGAGTATCGTTTGTTCTGGCCTTATTCATCGGGTATGCCCGGGCAATGGATGAGTCATCAGATTGATACCGTTCATTGGTTCAGCGGGCTTAAACATCCACGTAGTGTAGTTGCCAACGGTGGTATCTATATGTGGAAGGATGGGCGAAAGAACTGGGATACAACAACAGCTGTATTTGACTATGGCCCCTCTAATGATTTAACAACCGGCTTCCAGGTAACATTTGCTTCAAGAATGCACAATGGTGAAGACAGACCAGCTGAAATTTATTATTCGAATGGAGGAGAGCTGAACCTTATTACCAATACTGTTTCACCCAAAGGCGGCTTGCGTGAAAATCATGCAGCTGCAATGAATATGAAACCAAACCTGCTATCGGATATGGTATTGGCCGATGCGAATGAAAAAGCTGTTGCGTCTGCAAATACCGGAGCAGACAGGCTTACAAGTAATCACATGCGCAATTTCATGGAATGTGTGAGAACCAGAAAGCAGCCAAACGCACCGGTAGAAGCTGGCTATTATCATTCTGTTGCTACTATTATGACGAATGCAGCAGTGCGTACAGGTAGTAAAGTAACATTTGATGAAGCAAGGCAGGAAGTGATGGCTGATGGAAAAGTGTTTCGGTACTGACGATGAAAGAAGAATGCAATTTTGCTATGCCAATATTGTTGATTCTTTTGCACACATGAACAGCACTGCATAAAGCAAACAGTTGTTAATTGTGTTTGTTTAGCTAACAGATTAGATAGTGACAGCACTTTTCTTATCATGTTTCTGTTTTGATCTGACTGACGGCGTTTTACACAAATGGAATAATCGTCTGTTATGTAAGAACACAACAATAGGAATTGATTGTATCAGAAAAACCGGCGCTTTCAACACGTGCCCTAAAATAGCTATCTAGCAGCAGATAGTTTTCGTTCAGGTGCATTGCTTAGTTGCAGTGCACCTGTTGTTTTTTCTGCTAATCAATTAAAAGAAAAACCGCAGCTCTTCATCAGCGATGAGATACTACGGTTTATCTGAATACAAGTTTCATTTTTTTCTGCTTGAAATTTATACAAGCACTTAGTAAGCACTTACTTTTTTGATTGCAGCTTTCGTGCTTTCAGCTGTGCTTCGTATAATGAAGATGGTTGTAATCCATCCTTATTTTGTCCTTCCCATTCAGCATCTGGCCTTTCTTTCAGTCTGCCTTCATATTTTTCACCTTTTAAGCCAATGCAGTAGTTGTTGCCCGATACCCAGGGATTTTGTACAGCAGCACGTTTTACTGTGCAATTCCAAACTACCTGTGTGGTGCCTACCCAGCCATGTCCGCTGCCCCAGTTTCCACGATCCTGTATATTGATCTCGCCGTCTGTAACAATATTGTCATACAGTGTGCCGGTGCTCCAGCGGTGGTGAGGTCCAATATCGGCATGTGTTGTTTTTGCTGTGCAGTTATAAAACACATTGGGGCCGGAAGTGCGTGCGCCGGTTACATAATCATGGCGCCCATCGGATGAGTGACAGTTCATGAACAGATTCAACTGGCCATTATTGCTGAAGGAATATCTGCGGCTTCCGGTAATAATGGATTTATGATCGAAGCAATTACTGTTTAGTACCGAAATGTTTTTTGCAAGAGCACCAAGGTTAACACAGCTGAAACCAAAATGTTTTGCTGTTACATTCTGTACCCAACTGTGTTCAATTTTATTCATCTCTATTGCATCCCATGCATGGTTTTCTGATGTGTCTTTTTCAAATGCACTTTCAAAATAAATGTGTTCAATACCTACATGTTTTATACGGTTTTCGAAATGGTATTTATAAATTTCACCACCACCATATTTCTTTTCGAGCGGCATAACAATTGGGTTGTCGATTGTGATTTTTTTGCCTTCGATTTTTGTTATGATACGTTCAAACTGCAGATCGTATTCTTTGGCCTGCCATTGGCGTGTGCCGCCTCTGTCCTGTATCTGGTCCATTTTCAGGTCTTTGATCCATTGATCAGTGCCTGGTCTTACCAAAATAATTTTATCGCCAACCGAAAAACTTTTGGCTGATGTAACGGAAAAAGAAAATGAGCCAACTGGCACATATTCATCCGTCAATTTTACTCTTGTACCTTTTACTTCGGTAATAGAACCACTGCCTGATACATCAACAACAGCTACTTGTTTTTTTGCAATGGCGAATAATTTTGTGCCTTCAGGCGAATCGCCTTCACCACGCAGCACCACACCACTTGCAGTAATACGGATGCTGTTTGGAATAACATACATTCCTTTTTTCAAAAGTACAGCGCCACGAAAACCTTTTTTATCGAGTGGCCGTTTACTTACTTCATCAATGGCAGACTGTATGATCTGTTCATCTTTTTCTGTGCCTGTTGCTGAAACCGTTTTTACTACGGCAATATCAGGAATACTCACATCACCACTGTAATAACCCACACGGCTGAAGTC
>JAACZX010000639.1 GCA_009996555.1 Chitinophagaceae bacterium
GAGTCGGACGCTATAGTTGAATAAACCAGGTGCAATGGCAGAATTTTAAACATTTGAGCCCCGGTTTTTGGGGGAAGCAAACTGATCGGCATAATGTCTGTTGTAAATAGAATGGAGTCCCCGTATTTGTGTTTTATTCTTAAAGGTGTTAAGCCTGGGAGGTTTTCATCTTCAAAACTAATTTTCAAAGCGAATTCGATAATCTTAGTGGTGTCATTATTCAGTTCTTTAGTGATTGTTCTTTTGTGCGTACAAGAGAAAATTAAAGAACAACAATATAAAAGGATAGTTTTTTTCAATAAGATCGTTTAATACTTATAACGCTAAGTTTTTCGAAATGATATGGAATGAAATAAAAATTTGTCAAACTAAAATAATTAGTATATTAGCGCCATAAAAATTAGTAAGCTATGGCAACTGCTAATCAAAATCTCAAATACCTGCGCAAGCTGCGTGGGTGGACGCAGGAAGAGTTTGCACAGAAGATCGGCATTAAACGATCATTGGTGGGAGCGTATGAAGAAGAGCGTGCTGAACCCAATTATGAAGTATTGGAAACAGTAAGTGATCTGTTTAAAGTGAGTATTGATGATCTGCTGCGTAAAGACCTCAGCGAAAGCAAAGGCTCTTACCTGGCTAAACGCCGCCAGTTAAAAATGATGGCTGAAACAAATGTCATTCATTTTGTGCCGGTAAAAGCAGCAGCAGGTTACCTCAACGGTTATGCCGACCCTGAGTTTTTGGATGAGCTGAATACATTTACATTGCCCATGTTGAGTGGTGGTACTTACCGTGCCTTTGAAATAGTGGGCGATAGTATGTTGCCTACACCAAGCGGCAGTGTAATTGTAGGTGAGAAAGTGCATAACCTCGATGATGTAAAAAACAACAATGCCTATATCATCCTCAGTAAATCGGAAGGGGTGGTGTACAAACGTGTGTTGAAAAGCAACCGCAGCAAAAACAAACTCACTCTGGTAAGCGATAATCCAGCTTACCAGCCTTACCAGGTAAATGCAGAGGATGTGCTGGAATTCTGGAGTGCACAAATGGTACTGAGCCGTGTCAACCAGGCCCAGCGTTGGGATGTAACCAACCTGGCTTCGCTTGTTAGTAACCTGCAGGACCAGGTGAACAATCTGAAAAAGAAAATGAACTAAAATGAATTGCCCCGGCCTTAAGGCCGGGGCAATTCATTGCATTAAACCGCTCATCCAAATCGAAAATGCTGAGCGGTTTTTTTATAATAGTTTGCACGCCGAATGAGAAAGCTGCCTCTGTCTTTTATATTCCTTTTTTCCACCTTATCATTACTTGCCAATAACGAACCCGAACGTTCACTGCAAGCCAGTAAGGTAACACAAGCGCCAAAGCTGGATGCTGTGCTGGATGAACCCATCTGGCAAACTGCTCCCGTTGCCGAAAATTTCGTTGTAAACAGTCCTAATTATGGTGAGGCTTCAGCATACAGAACCAAAGTGTATGTGTTGTATGATAATGATGCCATTTACATTGGCGCTTATCTCTACGATGATCCTGCACAGGTGCGCACACAGTTAACAGCCCGTGATAAAGAAAGCATGCAGGATGTTGATTATTTCTCTGTGTTTTTTGATACGTATAACGATGACCAAAATGGATTCCAGTTTTTGGTTACCAGCCGTAATGTGCAAAGCGATGGACGCTTAAGCCCTAACCGTTCTTCGCAATTTGGTCCGCCAAGCGATTACAGCTGGGATGCTGTTTGGGAAAGTAAAGTGAGTATGAAGGAAGATGGCTGGGTGGTGGAAATAAAAATTCCTTACTACTCACTTCGCTTTGCAAAAAAAGAAAAACAGGATTGGGGGGTGAATTTTCAACGTTATGTACGCCGCAGTAATGAAAGTTCTTACTGGAACAATATTAACCCAAATCAAAACGGATTTGTAAACCAGTTTGGCAAGTTAAGCGGGTTGGAAAACCTTTCGCCTCCTTTACGCTTATCATTTCTGCCGTATATCACTGCAGGTTACAGAACTACACCTACTTCAAAAGGAAGATCAAATGAATTTTTGCGCAACGGTGGTATGGATCTGAAATATGGCGTAAACGAAAGCTTTACATTAGATATGACGCTGATTCCCGACTTTGGACAGGTGATCAGTGATAATGTGATCAACAACCTTTCGCCGTTTGAAGTACAGTTCCAGGAAAACCGGCCTTTCTTTACTGAGGGTACAGAAATATTTAATAAAGCGGGGTTATTCTATTCACGAAGAGTGGGGGCAACACCTTCAGGCTACTATGCTGCAAGAAGTATGGGCTCTACTGATAGTACCCGCATTTTATCAAACCCCGGTGTGGTGCAGTTACTGAACGCTACAAAATTTTCAGGCCGCACAAAACAAAAACTCGGCATCGGTATTTTCAATGCCGTTGCCGCACCCATGTTTGCTGAAATTGAAAACACCAATACCAAACAGGTGGAGCGTATACAAACAGAACCTTTCACTAATTACAATCTGATTGTTCTTGACCAGGCATTGAAAGGGCGTTCTTCTATTACACTCACCAATGCAAACGTTACACGAAATGGTGCGGCAAGAGATGCAAATGTTACAGGGCTTGATGTGTTCCTGTTTGATAAGACAAACCAATATGGGTTGCAGGCAAAGTTTGATTACAGCAAAATCATGGGACTGAATCCATACAATGGATTTAAAAGTGTGTTGAGTCTTGGAAAAGTAAGCGGAAAAATTCAGTACAACCTGTTAAGTAATGTGGAAAGCGATAAGTACGATCCCAATGATCTTGGTTACCTCAGTGCACCAAATGAAGTAATGACACAGTTCAGCATCAGCTATAATCAATTAACGCCAACTGATAAATTCATTTCTTACAACTTCAAACTTTCGGTGCGGCATGAAATGATGTATGAACCGTTTGCGTTTACAAATATTCAATACAATGCCAGTGGTTTTTGGTTCTTTAAAAACTTTTGGGATCTGAGTATTAATGCCAGCTACCAACCGTTATGGCAAAAAACATATTTTGAATTGCGTACACCCGGCCGTTTTATGCGGTACACACCTTGGGGGTTTTTAAGAATAAACGGAAGCACAGACAGTCGTAAGCGTTTGTTTGCCCGGCTTGCAGCAGGTTTAGCCGAATCGGTTGATATTAAGAATGATCCATACATTGTTTTTCATCCGGGCCTTCGTTACCGCTTTAGTGACCGGTTTAGTCTGGACCTTGACTGGAGTTATACAGACGATCGTGGCCAGTATGGCTATGCATTTATGCGGGAGCCAAATGGAGAGCCAATTGCTGGTCGCAGAAGGAAAACAGATGTTACTTCCCTCATCAGTGGTATTTACAATTTCACCAGCCGTATGAACCTTACTTTGCGTGCACGTCATTACTGGAGCAGGGTAAACTATGTCAGCTTTTTTAACGTAACGCAGGATGGCTGGTATACTGATCGGCCGTTTATTCCCGGCCAGGATCAGAATTTCAATGTGTGGAACATGGATATCTTCTACACCTGGGATTTCAATTATGGCAGCCGGTTTATTGTTGGATGGAAAAACTGGCTGGCAAAT
>JAACZX010000640.1 GCA_009996555.1 Chitinophagaceae bacterium
CTAAAGCAGGCAGGCTTTGATGCATCTCGCCCTGTTCCGGAAATAAAATTACTCACCATTCCCATCTATGCTGATCTTGGCAGTTATATCGCAAGGCAGTTGCAGGATATTGGTTTAACGGTGAAGGTAGAAGCTGTACAGAAAAGTTTGTTGCTTACGCAAACATCAAAAAGTGAAGCGTTGTTTTTTCGTGGCAGCTGGATCGCTGATTATCCTGATGCAGAAAATTACCTGAGTGTGTTTTATGGAAAAAATCCTGCGCCACCTAACTATACACGTTATAACAATGCAGCTTATGATGCCTTGTACGAACGGTCAACAAAAGAACCCAACGATTCTGTTCGTTATAAACTTTACCAGGAAATGGATATATTGCTCATGAGCAATCCGCCTGTTGTTCCGTTGTGGTACGATATGGTGATACATCTTGTACAGCCCAATGTACAGAACTTTAAGCCAAATGCATTGAACTGGCTGGAACTGCGAAGAACAAGATTGTTAATTGGTAATGGTCAATAAGCAAACTATTTAATTATTGCAAGTTGTCTATTGCTTATTGCCTGTTGATTTTTTATCCTTTCTTTCTCATTTTATCTTTAAATACCTTTTCAAACTTTTCAAGTTTGGGTTTTATTACATAGTAGCAATAAGGATTGGAGTTTTTATTGAGGTTGTAATAATTCTGGTGATAGTTTTCAGCTTCGCTGTAATTTTTATAAGGTTCAATTGTGGTGACAATCGGGTTGCTGAATGCCCCGCTTTTATTCAACTCGGCTTTGTAATGCTCAGCTTTTTTCTTTTGCTCATTGTTATGATAAAAAACCGCACTGCGGTATTGTGGCCCTACATCATTTCCCTGCCGGTTCAATGTTGTGGGATCATGCGTTTGCCAGAAAATTTCCAGCAGTTCATCAAAGCTTACTTTTTCAGGATCAAAAATGATCTGCGCTACTTCTGCATGGCCTGTGTTCTTTTCTGAAACCTGCTCATACGTTGGGTTTATAACATGGCCGCCACAGTAACCACTCGTTACTTTCAGTACGCCTTCCACCTGTTGAAAAATGGCTTCCACACACCAGAAACAACCTGCGCCAAACGTAGCCGTGTCTGTTGCTGCATCGCTGCCGCCTTTGCCTGCAGTAAAGGCAACAGATGATAAATTATCGCTCATAGTTTTATTATTCGGTTCACTGGTAACACAGGAAAAAAATTGAAACGATCCTGCTACCGCCAGTATGTTAAAAAGAAATTTACTCCACATATCGTTCGTTTTTTTGCAACATGCAATTTACGTTCAAAATTGTGCCGTAGTTTTTGGGTTGATTGTTGCCGGGGCAACAATTTAAGGATTTTAAAACTGCTTTAACGTTTGTGTAGAATAGATAAGACAAAAAGCAGCATGAAATGGGAAGTTATTTTAAAAAAATCTTTTCGCCGGCTTTTACAGCTACAGCCAGGTCGTTTTCCTTTGGAGGAATGGGACAGTTGTAGCCCGTGCTGTAAGCACAGTAAGGATTGTATGCTTTATTAAAGTCAATGAGATAAGTATTGTTGATAATGTCGCCGATGTTCAGATCAATATATCTGCCGCCGCCATAGGTTTCAAAACCCGATGTGGCATCGGTAAAGGGAATAAATAAATGGTCTTTGTATTCTTCATTTGCCATTAATGATTTTGATTGGTAAACCTGCAGCACAAGTGCAGTGTCATTTACTGTAAAACTGATGGTGCCATAGATCCTGTATTGTTGTTTCATGGTGCCGGATGTGCTCATCCAGAACCAGGGGCTGTTTTCTTTCCGTTCAAATTTTGTAAGAATACAGTATTGTTTACTCACAGGATAAAAAGTCATTTTTCTTTTTTTTGCACCTGTCACCACTTCGTGTTCATCCACATATTTTTTCTGGTAGGCTGTCAGCGAGTCTGTATAAGCAGATTGTGCTTTGCCTGTAAAAGGAAATGCCAATAGCAACAAAAACCAAAATTTCATACCCAATTCGTTTTGCACAATAATAACAACAAAACCAATAAATGCCATCGCAGCGTTACCTTTGCGGGCAATAAAAAGTGAATTTCTGTGATAAAGTTTTTTCCTGATTCGGCATTGGTGCAGCTGGAGTTTGACAAAGTGAAGGCGCTTTTGCATGAGCATTGCAAAACGGAGTATGCCAAAGAAAAGGCACAGAACCTGCGCATCCATACCCGAAAAGAATATATTCAGCTGGAGCTGCAGCAGAGTTATGAAATGCTGCTGATTGTACAGCAAAGCCAATACTTTCCTACTGATTATATACTCAACCTGTCCCGTGAATTAAAATTGCTATCAATTCCCGGTGCCGTACTTACTGAAGAACAGCTGATGCAGATACGCAAGCTGGCGGAGAACATGCAAAGCATTTTCCGGTGGTTTGACAGTGAAAGAAGACTTGCATATCCTGCGTTAACACAAGTGATTGAAGGAACGTATTATGAAAAAGTGATCCTTGAATTAATTGATGATGTACTTGATACCGGCGGCGTTGTGAAAGACGATGCCAGCGAAGAGCTTAGCAATATCCGGATGAACCTGTACCGTAAGCGGAATGAATTACGGCGAGAGTTTGAGAAAGTGCTTAAGAAATTGCAGAAGCAGGGCTATGTGGCAGATATTGAAGAATCATTTCTCAGTGGCAGGAGAGTGGTTGCTCTGTTTGCCGAACAGAAACGCCAGGTAAAAGGTATTCTGCATGGTGAAAGTGAAAGCCGCCGCACAGTGTTTGTGGAACCGGAAGAAACCATTGAACTGAATAATGATATTTTCAGTTTAGAAAATGAGGAGAAGCGTGAAGTGTACCGCATTTTGCGTGAGCTTACTCAACAGCTTTCTGTTTATGCTTCTTTGCTCACAACCTATCATAAGATATTGGGTGAATATGATTTCATCAGGGCTAAAGCAAAGCTGGGAGTTGATATGGAGGCCAATTACCCCATGCTGAGCGATAAGGCACAGTTCAAATTAAAGGATGCATATCATCCGTTATTACTGCTTTACAATAAAAAAAACCAGAAGCCAACAATACCAACGCATATTCATCTGGATGATAAGAACCGTATTCTTGTTATTTCAGGACCCAACGCCGGAGGTAAAACGGTTACCATGAAAACGGTCGGTTTAATGCAGTTGATGGTGCAGAGTGGTTTGCTGGTGCCGGTGCATCCTGAAAGTGAGTTTGGTATTTTTAAACAGATCATGATCCATATTGGGGATACACAAAGTATCGAGTATGATCTGAGTACATACAGTAGTCATTTGCTGCACATGAAGCATTTCATGGAAACAGCCAATGGCCGCACGTTGTTCTTTATTGATGAATTGGGAAGCGGTAGTGATCCCAATCTCGGCGGTGCATTTGCAGAAGTGATCATGCAGGAGCTGGTGAAAAAACATTCGCTGGGTATTGTAACCACGCACTATCTCAACTTAAAAGTAATGGCCAACCACACTCCGGGAATTATTAACGGTGCCATGAGTTTTGATGAAAAAAGTTTGCAGCCTTTGTACAAACTCATTGTTGGTAAGCCCGGCAGTTCCTACACC
>JAACZX010000273.1 GCA_009996555.1 Chitinophagaceae bacterium
TAAAATTTTCGATTACTGCGGTATAAAGCCTGAACAAATTAAACTGGTGATGGTGAGTAATCACGATTCAGTGTACAAGCAAAGCCCAACGCATGAAGAACAGGGAAAAAATATTTTACGGGTGCCAACATTGCTGGTATTAGAAAATGGAAACGAGATCAACCGTTTTGTTGAATACCCGGTTGAAAGTTTGGAAAAGGATCTGTTGAAAATACTCAGCAGGAGTGCATACAGAGATGCTTACAATAAAACAAAGTGATAAAAGAATGCCCCAGCTTAACCTGGGGCATTCTTTTATTCTTCTTTCATGTTAATGATCTTGTCCACAACATACTTTGAATGACCACGCCATGGAATAGTGCCCATGTATTCTTTGTAATGCAGCTCAAATACTTTGCCACTGTTCAGCATCAGGACGTTCGCAACGCTGTCGTTTTCTACACTAAACTCAAACTCGTAACTGGCAACAGTGCCAGGCGTTCTTGAACGAAGTCCGGATTGAATCAATTTGCCTTCGTAGGTTTTAAAAACATATCCCTTCTTTACCATGTAGTTCAGCTCGCCGGCTTTAACACCTTCGCCAAACACATAGTAATAACGCCAGTAAATAAAAATGACCAGCACAAGAACCAACACAATGGAAAAAATGCCGAGGAACTTTCGCATAGAGTTTAATTTATAATAAATATACTTACTTCATTGTGATTATACCAGCCTGAAACCATCGCCATCAAACAAACCCATATCGCTCAGCTTCAAATGTGGTATCACCAGCAAACCCATAAATGAAAGTGTCATAAACGGTGCGGCCAATGTGGAACCAAGTTCTTTGGCAGCTGCATCAATTGCACTGTATGCTTCAGCTACTTTATAACCATCATCATTACTCATTAAACCTGCAACCGGCAACGCTAATACCTGCCCGTTATCTTTTGTTGCAACACTCACACCTCCCTTTGCTTCAATTACAAGGTTTACTGCTTTGCAAATACTTTCTGCATCAACACCCACTGCAATAATATTATGACTGTCGTGCGCAACAGAAGATGCGATTGCGCCTTTTTTGAAACCAAAATTCTTTACAAATGATTTAGCGACCGGTGCATTGCTGTAACGGTTTACCACAACCATGTACAGCAAATCTTTATCGGTATTGGCTTGTATAATATCATTTGTTACGGCGAACGAAGTAATAGGCTCGATGAGTTTGTTGGTGATGAGCTGACCGTCCATTGCTTCAATCACATACACCTGCTCAATATTTTCCTCATCGGCTTTGCCAAAACGGTTGAGGTGAAATTCAAATTCGGCAACAGGTTTTACATCGCAATTGAAATTATTGATCACCGTAGCTTGCTTGCTTTCAATTAGCGATTGGCCGTTTTCAGCAACAAGATTGCCATCAATAAATGTTTGTTGTGTTTTAAACTCTTTCAGATCATGCACCACAATAAGATCAGCTGCATCGCCAGCACGCAATAAACCAACATCCAACTTATAATGTAACACGGGATTTACACAAGCCGCTTGTAATACATTAAATGTATTCATTCCCTTTGCTACGGCTCTTGCACAAAGCTGGTTGATGTGCCCGGCAACCAAGCTGTCAGGATGCTTATCATCGCTGCACAAAAGGATACTATCAGGGTATTCATCAATCAAACTATACAAGGCTTCAAAATTCTTGGCAGCACTGCCTTCACGGATGATGATCTTCATACCGTACTTTAACTTATCAAGCGCTTCTTCTTTGGTAAAACATTCGTGATCTGTACTCATGCCCTCCTCAATGTATTTCTTTGCATCTTCTCCTCTCAACCCCGGTGCGTGCCCATCAACAGGTTTTCCCAATTCTTTAGCAGCTTTTATTTTTTCCATCACTTCCGCATCAGCATGTAACACGCCGGGAAAGTTCATCATTTCACTGAGGTATTTGATCTCTTCTTTCTGCAACAATGTTTTTACATCAGCTGCATTTAACACTGCACCTGCAGTTTCGAATGTTGTTGCAGGTACACAACTGGGCGCACCAAAATTGAATTTGAACGGAACGGTTTTTCCATTCTCGATCATGTATTCCACACCGGCCATGCCACACACATTGGCAATCTCGTGCGGATCACTTACGGTGGCTACTGTGCCATGCACCACTGCCAGCTTTGCAAATTCCGAAGGCACCAGCATGGAGCTTTCAATATGTACATGGCTGTCAATGAAGCCGGGCAAGAGGTATGGAGCTCCTTCTTGCTCACCCTGCTTTGTAATATTTACAGAGGCAATTTTTCCCGCCTCAATCATTACTTCGCCAAAATTGATTTCACGGGAAAACAGATCAACAATGTTGCCGGATAGTTTAACAGATGCCATGTTTGGGTTGCTTGGTGGTTAATTTGGGGGCCAAGATACTTTACGGTCGGGCCTTGTTAAAATTTTTCTCGGCAAGGTTCTGCCGGGGTTAAATAATTGTTCCGCAGCAGCGCTGTTAAAGTTGCCGGAAAAAAACAGGGTAGCAGGTTCTTATATAAAAAATTTCATTTCCTGTCTGTAACAATTTCCTTTTCTTTACAACTCATATCATAAACGTAATTAAACATGAAAAACGTGAAATTATTCAGCCTGTTTATTGTGGCAGCGCTCAGTTCAGTTGTGGTGAAAGCACAAACAGCCGATGAAATTGTTACCAAGTATATTGATGCAATTGGTGGTGCAGCAAACTGGAAAAAAGTAACAAGTATGGTACAAACGGGCAGCATGTCGGTACAAGGGGCCGATGTAACGGTTGTAAGAACAGTACTGCACAGTAAGGGTTCAAGACAGGACATTTCTTTGATGGGGATGAACGGATATATGATTATTACACCAACAGCCGGCTGGAACTATATGCCTTTTGGCGGCCAAACGGCTCCTGAGCCAATGACTGCTGAAGATCTGAAACAAGGCCAGGACGAACTGGATGCACAAGGCAGCCTGCTCGATTATAAAACAAAAGGCCATACTGTTGAGTTGCTTGGCAGCGAAGATGTGGATGGTACTGATTGTTTTAAACTGAAAGTGAACTTAAAGAATGAACGCAGCGAGACGTTCTTTATTGAGAAGAAAGGTTATACACTGATCAAATCCGTAGGCACTCGTTCTGCAAACGGACAGGAAATGGAACTCACAACTACGTTCAGCAATTACCAGAAGTTACCTGAAGGTATTGTTGTTCCAATGACGCTTAATGTTCCGCTTGGCCCGGGCATGAATGCTGATTTCACTATTTCAAAAGTGGAAGTAAATAAAGCCATTGATGAATCAATCTTCAAACCAGCAAACTAAAAAATAATTGTAAACGTAAACCCGACCTGAAACGTCGGGTTTTTTTATTCGTTTAATATGAGAAAGATCCTTTTAAGTACTGTTTTAATTTGTTCAGCTGCAACCGCTGCTTACTCACAGGTTGATGCTTCAACATTCGGAATGATGGAAGCCCGCCACCTTGGCCCGGGTACCATGAGCGGACGCATCACAGACATTGTTGGTGTGAATGCCGATGGTAAAACACTTTATATTGGTACAGCCGGTGGCGGAAT
>JAACZX010000031.1 GCA_009996555.1 Chitinophagaceae bacterium
CCGGTTGGTGTACCGGGAATATGAACAGCACCAACAGAACTTGCACCTTCGTTATACGCAGAACCGCCACAGCTGTATTGACGGCTCATATAATCTGTATGACGGAAACCAATGCAATGACCGATTTCATGTGCTACTACAGTTGTCATAAAATCAATTCCATAAGTAGTGTATGTTTTTGCATAGCTGATGGAATTGTATGGATTACCGCCGCTTGGGAAGCCTGCTGAAGCGATATACTGGCGAGAGTTTACAATTTTAATAACGATATCGCCACCACTGCTAACACGCTGGAATGTAAGAGTTAAATTTTCTGCATTGTAGCGTGCTATCGCATTATTTACAGCAGTAGAAAAATTAGCAGGTATGCTATTTCCTGAAATACTTACTGTGATTGTGCGTGGGCCAGTTACAAGATTTGTTGTTCTGTACTGTTCTTCATTAGCAACAATTACTTTATTAACCGCTTTCTGTGTAGTGAGGTCCTGCGGACTTAAGAAAATATCCCCTTCCACTATATAACCACCATCAGCAGCAATTACATTGTCTGATGAAAAGCCGAGTGCAGATATCTGACTCAATACTTCCTGCGAAACATCTGCAACTGATGCTTCTTTCTTTGATTTGGAACAAGCTACAATAAACAACGTTGCAAATGAGGCAACAGCTAAAATTGAAAATAGTTTTCTCATGTTTTAAATGTTTAGGTTTAAATTAGAGTTTTAAATTATTTAATTTTCTGTTAAAACAAAAGACTTTTATTAAAAAAAATACTCATCCTTGATGAAATCATTCCAATATCAGTAATTACACTGCGCAGTTTTACGAACCACCTGTATTACCTGTGATTGCCTGATTTCTAAACCGAATCCGTTTTCATGAGATTTTATTTACATAATATTTCACTCTCTTACAGGTACTGCATAAAAATCAGCCTGCTTATAACTGTTCTTCTTTCCAGTATTAATACGCAGGCTCAGGCTCAACCACAGAAATCTGTGGAAAAATTATCACCCCTGCTCAGGCAACAGATAAACCGCATCAACAAAGCTGAAGAAGGACTTTACAATATCATTTGTACCGATCTTGCCCAACTCCACAAACTACTGAAACAATACCCGGCTGTTAAACTGGTAACAACTTACCCTGCTACCAATATGGCCGTTATACAATGCACCTCAGTAACCTTACAACAATTGCTTGATCATGCGCTCATCCGTTTTGCAGATAAAAAGCAACAGCCGAAAGAAGAATTACTTTTCGGATTTGTTGATTATGCGTTCAACCGCATTTCTACTATTCAGCATTACTACCCTTCTTTAAACGGAAACGGCATTGTTGTTTCTGTTAAAGAACAGTATTTTGATACAACTGATATTGATCTGAAGGGACGCACACTCACTTCTCCCTACCAGGCAGCCACCATAAGCGATCATGCAGGTATTATGGCAACAATGATGGCTGGCGGTGGTAACAGCTGGTACAATACAAAGGGAGCTGCATGGGGCGCACAGATAAGTTCAGCAAGTTTCAGCAATCTCATTCCTGAACCTGATACTTATTATAAGAACACGCCTGTGCTGTTACAAAATCATTCGTATGGAACAATTGTAGAAAGCTATTACGGAGCAGAAGCTGCTGCTTATGATGCATCTGTCAACAATAACCCATCACTGCTGCACGTATTTTCGGCCGGCAACTCAGGAACACAATCTGCAACAACAGGAAACTATGCAGGTATTGCAGGTTATTCCAATCTTACAGGCAACTTCAAACATGCAAAAAACATTATAACAGTTGGTCATACCGATTCGTTTGGCATTGTACTTACACCCAGCTCCAAAGGGCCTGCCTTTGACGGAAGAATAAAACCTGAACTTGTTGCATTTGGTGAAGATGGAAGTTCAGGAGCAACAGCATTGGTATCGGGCATTGCAGCTGTGCTTCAGCAATTATATAAACAACAACATGCAAACACAACAGCACCTGCTTCCCTGATCAAAGCAATATTATTGAACAATGCTGATGATGTTGATGCGCCGGGTATTGATTACCGTTCGGGCTATGGCAGCGTTAATGCATACAATGCAGTAACAGCCATGAGCAACAATCAATACGTTACCGGCACTGTTAGTAACAATACACAGCAGCAATTCACTATTTCAGTTCCGGCAAATACAAAGCAGGTAAAAATAACACTTGCATGGAGTGATCCTGCTGCAACAGCTAACAACAGCAAAGCCTTGATAAATGATCTTGATCTTACTGTAACTGATGTTTCATCAAACACTACATTTCAACCATGGGTACTGAACAGCGCTCCTTCTGTTGCAGCTTTGCAACAATTACCTGTACGCAAGCGTGACAGTTTAAATGTGGTTGAACAGGTAACTATTGATCTTCCATCTTCCGGTAATTATCTCATCACTGTAAATGGCTACACAATTACATCAGCAACACAGGATTTTTCTATTGCCTATTCCATTGAACAGGCAGATCGTTTCACCTGGCATTTTCCTACAGCATCAGATCACTTGTTTCCTGCACAAACGAATGTAGTACGCTTCCGGTCGAGCTATACAACTGCAACCGGCACGTTAGAAATAAGCACCGATGATACCAACAGCTGGCAAACAATTGAAACAGGTATTGATCTTTCGAAAGGATATTATAAGCTGAACACCCCTGCCATCAACAGCAGAGCAGTATTGCGGATGATCATTAACAACAGTGCACACACTGGAAATATGTTCACTATTTCACAACGGCCTGTTATGACAGTTGGTTTTAATTGCAGCGATTCTGTAATGCTCAGCTGGAGAAAGGATACAGCTGCCACAGCCTACAATATTTCGCAATTAGGCAGCCGGTATATGGAACCTTTGCTTGTTACTGCTGATAGTTTTGTTGTATTGCCAAAACAGTTGTTAACAGCAAAACATTTTGCAGTTACCCCGGTTTACCGTTATGTTACAGCAGTAAGAAGTTACACATTCAATTACGAATCGCAGGGAGCCGGTTGTTATATCCGCAGTTTTCTTGCAGATAAAACTGCTGCCAGTCAGGGCCTGCTCAGTCTTGAACTCAGTACAGGTTACCGGGTAAAAGCTGTACGGTTTGAGGAATACAGCCGTAATGGATTTATATTGATTACTGAACAGCCATATACAAACAACCTGAGGTTATCTGCAACAGATGCAGTATTGATACAAGGCAATAATCTTTATCGTGCTGTTGTTGAACTGCAGGATGGCCGTTTGTTTTACTCCGATACTGCAGGCATTTATCATACAGGTTCAAAAATTGCAGTTGTGTATCCTAACCCTGCTGCTGTAAAAGGAAGTATCCGTGTATTAACAGAACAGGACGATCTGCAATTTCAACTCATTGACAATATTGGCCGTATTGTTTTGCAACAACCGGTAAATGATTATCCGATGCAGGTTTCATTAAGCACTGTGCAAAGAGGTATTTATTATTACCGGCTCGTAAAAAAGAACCAGAAAGTACAAACAGGTATGCTCATCGTACAATAAAAAAGAGCCGCTTTAGCTAAAGCGGCTCTTTTGTTTATGTTCTTTTACTTAGTTCCATAATGATGAGGGGTACTCTCCCGCAGCAACAAGATCATCAACACTTTTCTGTACACCCGGCGCATCTTCTTTATAGGTAACACCAAACCATTGTGATGAAGTTGGTATCACTTTTACAACACCTGATCCCTGCTTAATATATTTATCAGCAACAATCGGAATAAAGAATTCTGATTTTTCTTCCTGCCCGTGTTCCTGCAGGAATGTTGCAAACATCTTTTCCGTCATCGCAAAGATGGAAGGATCGAAACACCAGAAGTTCATGCTTACACTTGAGTTGTAAGGCACTTCGTGTTTTCCTGCTGCATCTTCATATACAATTTTTTCTCCCTCTGCGTAGATCTTTGTCCGCTCAGAAATACTTACCAGGTTTTGCTCAGCATCTACTTCGCACACACCACGGCTTACTGTTCCGTTTGCACTTAATGTTTTTGCCAGTTCGTAACCTATGATGGATTGCTGTGAAGGGCTGCATGCAGTTGTTAAAAAGCTGTATGCTTTTTCAAATGCATCACGGCCATAAAAATCATCGGCATTGATCACTGCAAATGGTTCTTTAATTACATCCTTTGCACATAGAATGGCATGAGCAGTTCCCCATGGCTTTGTTCTGCCTGCAGGAATTTCGTAACCATTTGTTAATGAATCAAGCTGTTGATATACGTAATCTATTTCAATACGGTCTTTCAGTTTTGGTTCAAACACCGCTTTGAAATTATCTGCAAAATCTTTGCGGATGATAAACACTACTTTGCCAAAACCGGCACGGATGGCATCGTAGATAGAGTAATCCATTATGGTTTCGCCTGAAGGGCCAAAGCCTTCCATCTGTTTCATACTCCCGTAACGGCTGGCCATACCTGCTGCAAGAATCAAAAGTGTAGGTTGCATGTATTCATTTATTTTTGAGCGCTGCGAAGATATAGAAACAATTGTTGCGCACCACCATGCAAACGATACCACCAAAAATTCAATGCCAGGATGTAAACTGGATGCTGCGTAACGGGCATTCATTCCTGTTTACTGTTGCAAGACTTGATCTGCTTCATCCGTTTATTTCAGGTAACAAATATTTTAAGCTGAAGTATAACCTGCAACAGGCGATACAGCAACAAAAGCAAGGTATTCTCACAATGGGTGGTGCTTATTCCAACCATCTTGCTGCAACAGCTTTTGCCTGCAATGAACAGGGATTTATTTCTGCAGGCATTATACGTGGTGAAATTCAGCAACCACTTAACAGCACACTTTCATTTTGTACAAAACAGCACATGCAGTTGATCGCTGTCAGCAGAAAGGAATATGCATCAACCAGTGCAGCTGTAAAGCAAATCATTGCCCGGCACCCGCATTTATTATTTGTACCTGAAGGAGGAAATAATGAAGAAGGCTTCAACGGTTGTAAAGAAATTCTGCAACAGGTAGAGAAAGCTGCATCGTTCACGCATATTGTATGTGCTGTGGGCACAGGCACTACGTTTAAAGGAATTGCGGTATCTGCTTCAGCACATCAAACTGTTATTGGCATACCTGTTTTGAAAATAAGAGAAGAAGAACAGGATGCATTTATTCAACATCATATTTCCCCAGCTGCTTTATCCAAACAGCAGATCCTGTTTGGTCATGCAGGAAAAGGATATGGCCGCACAGATGAGTTGTTGATCAACTTTATCAATTCATTTTATACTAAAACATCCATCCCTACCGATATTGTGTACACCGGCAAACTGATGCAGGCTGTTATTTCACTGGCTGAGCAAGGATATTTTCCTGCTGAAAGCAAGGTGCTGGTCATCCACTCCGGCGGCTTACAAGGGAACAACAGTCTGTCTGCCGAAACGTTATTATTCTGAACGGCATTATATTTGTGCCCTTAGAGAACGATCAATTGAACACATAATCAATTCCATGAACAAACTGAGCTTACCCATTCTGTTTCTTATTCTTTGCATATCCGCATCCGCACAACAGGACACGCTTCCTAAATTCACTGCATTGAAAAAAAAGAATGGTGAAATTGAATTGAGCTGGATCAGCACATTCAAAAATGTTTCGCAGATCAATATCCAGCGTTCAAAAGACAGTTTGCGGAATTTCAGCACCATTCATTCACTTGCCAACCCCAACGCAAAATCATATAGCTATATCGATAAAACGGCAAAGAACGACAGTGGTTACTACCGTGTTTTCATTTTGTTTGAAGGATCGAACTATGTTTTCACTCCTTCCCGGAAACTGACGATTGACACATCAACTGTTGCTGTGGTACAAAAACCAACGGTGGTTAAACCAACCGTTACGCAGAAAGAACCTGAAAAAGAAGAAAAGCCACAGGCTCCACCCAAACCGGCATGGGTTCCATCAGTTTATATTTTTACCGGCAACGATGGCAATCCTGTTATACGCCTTTCCGATGCTTCTTCAAAAAAGTACTCAGTTAGGTTTATGAAAGAAGATGGCAGCACCTTGTTTGTTATCCCGAAAATAACAGAAAGCTATCTCACACTTGATAAAGTAAACTTTCTGAAATCGGGCTGGTATCATTTTGAGTTAATGGAAGATGGCAAGCTGAAAGAGAAAAATAAGTTCCTGATTACAAGAGACTATTAATTCTTTCCGTTACCATTTGAAGAATGGCCTCGTTTTTGTAATTTGTTGTGTCATGCAGATTGCTTCCCCTGCATACCCACTTATGAAACGTTTGTACTTACCATTCTTACTGTCAGCATTGCTTTCGGTACCCGATTCATCAAATGCCCAACGTGTAGGACGTAAAGGCGTTACTCCCGTTAATACTACAGCTTCAAAAAATAAGCAGTTATTCAACTTTACATTGGCCCAGCTGGAAGGGCGATGGCAGGAAGTGAAACGTACAACTGCAGACAAACAGGACTTACCGATTGCCGATACCGTTTATCTGCATTTCACTGAAACAAACAAAGTAGAAACAAGAGATGGTACAAAAACAATTATGCGTGGCGCTGCGTTGATTGATGAGCCGGGCAACATCCTGGTTGCTGCTGCTGATGTATATACCATTGGCGCACTTTCGGCAACTGAATTAGTACTGCTTGATGATGACGGCACAGTACATACCCTGGCAAAGAAAGAGATCTTCTGGCGTGAAACATTGGGCAAAAATGCCGTGAACGACCAGGTGCTGGATACACCGCTAAACCCTGATCTTTCTGCTTTTGACGGCAGCAGCTGGACTGTTTTCCGCCGCAGGGCCAAACCCGGTGCTGTGAGCGATGGAGCGGTGTTAATACGTTACATCAAGAATATTAAAAGCAATGGAGCTACTGCTGCAACAGCTGAGCTTACTTTTTATTCAAAAGATAAAACGGAAGTACAACCCTGCACCATTACTGTTGTAAATAACCAGGTTGAAATAAAATCGGGAGAAAATTCCTGGCTGATGTATGTGTACAAAGCAGAAAAAGACGAATGGATATTTGGCGATCATAAAACACTGCTCTACTTCGCCAAGCCGTTATAGTTTTATATCAAACACTTTTTCAAAATTCTTTTTCACCCGTGCTTTTGCTTCGTTGAAACTAACGGAATGGCCTAACTCTTTTTCCAGGGATGTTACCTGCTTGTTTTCAATACCACATGGAATGATGTGATTGAAATAATTGAGATCGGTATTTACATTGAATGCAAAACCATGCATGGTTATCCAGCGGCTGCACCGCACTCCCATAGCACATATCTTCCGTTCTTTTCCTTTCACATCAGGATCTAACCACACCCCTGTTTCACCGGGACTGCGATCTCCTTTCAATCCGTAATCGGCCATGGTTAAAATAATCACATCTTCCAGCTTGCGGAGGTATTTGCCGATATCGGTTTCAAATTTCTCCAAATCAAAAATCGGATAACCAACGATCTGCTGCGGTCCATGAAACGTAATATCGCCACCACGATTGGTTGGGTAATATTCAATGCCTTTTGCTGTTCTTTCTTCTTCACTGATAAGAATATTCTTTACATCGCCGCTTTTGCCTAATGTGTACACAGGCGGATGTTCGACGAAAAGCAGGTAATGGTGAGTAGTGAGTGGTGAGTAGTGAGTGGTGAGTGGCTCCCGACTATCGGCTGCTACACGTAACGCCGCCTTTACCTCAAGGTTCTTCTTCAATAAACTTTCCTGGTAATCCCAAGCCTGTTTGTACGGCATGTTTCCCAAATCTTCAAACTGCACCGGTTGTGTCATAGCCTGCAAATTTACGTTGATTTGAACGGATGAAACACAGAGCTTACTTTTGCAGACTATGATCGACGAAGAATTACTGGACGAAGACAGTGAACTGGAGAACGGCGATGGCTCGGAGGAGCTGTACGAGAAGAAGCGTTTTGTAGTAACCAAGGGGCAGGAACCTTTGCGCATTGATAAATACCTGATGACGAAAATTGAAGGTGCTACCCGTAACAAGGTGCAGCACGGAATTGAAACAGGTATGGTGCTGGTGAACAATGCAAGTGTAAAAGCCAACTATAAAGTAAAACCGGGTGATGAGATCATCACTTTCACTGATACTTCACCCGAAGACACAAACCTGCAGGCTGAGGAACTTCCGCTCAATATTGTATTTGAAGATGACCATGTGATGCTGGTAAACAAGGTTCCCGGTATGGTGATGCATCCGGGCTGTGGCAACTATTCAGGAACATTGGTGAATGGTGCGTTGTGGCATTTTCAACAGCAGCAACCCAATATTACTGAAGATGAATTACCACGCTTTGGTATGGTACACCGCATTGATAAAAACACAAGCGGGCTTGTGATCATGGCAAAAACTGAACAGGCAAGCGTACATTTAGCCAAACAGTTTTTCAATCATACAGTTGAACGGAAATACGTGGCCCTGGTATGGGGTGATATAAAAGAAGATAATGGAACAATCACTGGTCATGTGGGCCGTCATCAGCGTTTCCGCAAGATCATGGATGTATATCCTGATGGCGAATACGGGAAAGAAGCCACTACGCATTACACAGTTCTTGAACGTTTCGGCTATACCACACTGGTAGAATGCCGTTTAGAAACAGGTCGTACCCACCAGATTCGTGTACACATGCAGCATGTGGGTCATCCCTTGTTCAATGATGATACGTATGGCGGCGATCGTATTGTAAAAGGCACTGTTTACAGCAAGTACAAACAGTTTGTAGATAATTGTTTTTCAATTTGTCCACGCCATGCACTGCATGCAAAAACATTGGGCTTTACGCATCCGAAAACACAGGAACGTATGCTGTTCGATAGTGAGCTGGCAACAGATATGCAGCAGGTAATTGAAAAATGGAGAGTGTATACGAAAGCGAAGAATTTGACGGGAGATGAATAAGGCCTCATCCCTCTTATCCCTTCTCCGGTAGAGAAGGGACGGTACAGAAGTGCAACTGCAAACATTTAATCTTCCACATCAACTACATAGTATAGAGCCGGCAGTCCGTGCATTATTTGGGGCTATGAGAAGTAAGGGCTGTGTGTTGATGGCTTTCCCTTCGGGGAAGTCGGATGGAGATGGAGCTGTTTTATTTAGGAAACACCATTTTATAATCCACACTCACTTTTCCTTTTGAAATATCATCCAGTTTACCTTTCAGCATTTTACGCTTTAGCGGTTTCAGGTAATCGATGAAGAGCTTTCCTTCAATATGATCATATTCATGCAGAATAATGCGTGCTGTAATACCATCAAATGTTTTTACATGCTCGTTGAAATATTCGTCCATATAGCGCATGGTTACTTCTTCTGCACGGTACACATCTTCACGAATTTTCGGAATACTTAAGCAACCTTCGTTGTAAGCCCAGTCATCACCAATCAGTTCTTCCACCTGTGCATTAATAAACACCTGCTTAATACCCGGATCATCGGGGTATGTAGCTTTTTCCTGTTCGTCCATATTGGCAAACATCTGTGCACTGTCCACCACAAATAAGCGAATGTCTTTATTGATCTGCGGAGCAGCTAACCCCACACCGTTCGATGAATACATGGTTTCCCACATATCGGCAATCAGTTTCTCCAAACCCGGGTAATCGGGCGTAATATCTTTTGCTACTTTACGAAGTACATCAAAGCCGTATGCGACAATAGGAAGAATCATGCGATTTTAGATTTACGATTTCGGATTGCAGATATAAAGACTGCAACCCTAAAAAATAAGCTGCAAATATACACATTGATGGCGAAGGGAGTGCAATCTGCAATCGCCAATCTGAAATCTACAATCTTGCTAAATATTCCTGCAGCATAATGGTAGCGGCAATTTCATCTACCAGTTTTTTATCACGCCGCTGGCTTTTTTTCAGGCCCATTTCGAGCATGGCATCCTTGGCCATTTTGGAAGTATAGCGTTCATCCACCGTTTCAACAGGTATCTGCGGAAAATTCTTTTTAAGTTGCGCAATCGCATTCTTCACTAACGGTGTGGCGTGAGTGTCGCTGTCGTCCCAATTAGTGGGCATACCAATGAGGATCTTTTCTACCTGCTCTTTACTGAAATAGTCTTTGAGAAAAGCAATAAAGTTTTTGGTTTCAATAGTGGTTAAGCCGGTCGCAATGATCTGTAAAGGATCAGTTACAGCAATACCGGTGCGTTTACCGCCGTAGTCGATGCACATTATACGAGCCATGAAAAGCCCCTCCCATCCTCCCCGGAGGGGAGGCGATTTGCTGAAGTAATGCTGCTGATATTCTTTTTGTAGTTCATCATTTGTGCAAATGTATGAAGTCCCCCTCCGGGGGATTTAGGGGGCCAGAAAAATATCCGCAATCACAAACACCGCAAATACCACACTGGCAATACCATTCGCTGTCATAAATGCAATGTTCACTTTGCTGAGATCGTTTGGTTTTACAATGGAGTGCTGATAGATCAACATTCCAATGAACACAGCTACACCCACCCAATACAACCAACCAAAGCCGCCATACAAACCTGCAGTAACCACACAGGCTGCAGATAGTGCGTGCAGTATTTCTGATACACGTAAGGCTTTTGCTTTGCCCAACCACGCAGGGATTGATTTCAATTCGTATTTCTTATCAAACTCCTCATCCTGCAACGCATAAATAATGTCGAAACCACTTACCCAAAACAACACTGTGAATGAAAACAGAATGGGCAATACGGCAAACACACCTGTTACAGCTAAGTAAGCGCCGATGGGCGCCAACGATAAACCCAGCCCCAATACCAAATGACAAAGTGGTGTAAAACGTTTGGTATAACTGTAACCCAACACAACCAACAATGCAACTGGTGATAATGCAAAGCAAAGTGGATTGATAAAGAAAGTTGCAACTACAAACAACAAACTGTTAATGATCGTAAATAGTAACGCACTATTGGCCGAAATAATGCCTGCCGGTATTTCACGAATGGCCGTACGTGGGTTCTTTGCATCAAAGCTTCTATCGAGATAACGGTTGAAAGCCATGGCTGCACTGCGGGCAAAGATCATGCAGAGAAGAACGAGAACAAATTTGAAAAGTAGTGACCCTCCATAATATTTCCAGTTGCCGGCATCAAGGGGATCAAACCTCCATACTATAGTTCTATTTAAATCCCATTGTCCACTATGTTCAATAACCCCATACACAATTGCCAAAAAAAATCCAATCAACGCAAACGGCAATGCAAAAATGGTATGCGAAAATTTTATCAGCGATAAGTAGTTCTTTACTGTACTCATGTTGTTCAATCCAGATTATTGGTTCAATATACCTTTTCTTGCCATTTCCCAAAGCACCACACCGGCTGCCACACTAATATTCAGCGAATGTTTACTGCCAAACTGCGGTATTTCAATACAACCTTCGCATTGCAGCAGGGTTTCCTGCTCCACGCCTTCGGCTTCGTTGCCAAAGATGAGGGCTATTTTTTCATCGGGGGCTTTTTCAAAATCCTGCAGCATAATGCTTGCTTCCACCTGTTCAATACCAAACAATTTGTAGCCGTTGGCTTTTA
>JAACZX010000274.1 GCA_009996555.1 Chitinophagaceae bacterium
TGAATAAGGTGGCGCATAAGCATGTTCAAACTCTATCAGGTCGTAAATAGTTTTCTGCTGTTGAATATATGATGCTAACACATCAATACGTTTATCAACACCATCATGTCCGGCTATTTGTGCTCCTAACAATTTACCACCGTTTGTTGCAAATGACAGCTGAATGGTCATTTGTTTGGCACCGGGATAATAACCTGCATGCGATGCGTTATGTGTTGTTGAAATAACATGTTCAATTCCTGCAGCAGTTAAGTGTTTTGATGAAACACCGGCAGAGGCAACAGTTATATCAAACAATTTTACAATAGCTGTGTTAATGGAACCTTTGTAACTACGAACATTGCCCAGCACAATATTGTCTGCGCAAATGCGCCCTTGTTTATTAGCCGGGCCAGCCAGGTAAGTGTTCATCAATTGATGTGTAACGGGATTTTCAAATTCAATCGCATCACCTACTGCATACACCGAAGGGTCGGAAGTTTGTAAAAATTCATTTACACAAATACCTTTTGCTTTACCTAACTGTAACCCCGCTTTAGCAGCCAGCTTTGTATCGGGTCTTACACCAATTGACAGCAGCACAATATCTGTATGAAGCACTTCGCCATTGTTCAGCGAAACTTCAATATGCCCACCTTTTTCAGTAAAACCTGTAACAGTAGTATTTAGCCGGAGCTGCACGCCCTTTGACCGCAGATGCTGTTGTGCTATGGCTGCAATAGGATAATCCACAGGCGGCATTACCTGGTTTGCCATTTCAACAACAGTTACATCAACATCAAGTCCGTGAAAGTTTTCAGCCATTTCAAGACCAATAAAACCTGCACCCACAATAACTGCATTCCTCACATTCCTTCCCTGTATGTATATTTTAATGAAATCAGTATCGTGTACATTACGTAAAGTAAAAATGCCTTCGCTTTCAATGCCGGGTAAAGGAGGGAGAACAGGTTCTGCTCCTGTAGACAGAACAAGTTTGTCGTATGTTTCTTCGTATACTTCTCCTGTAGCAAGCTTGCGGGCAGTAATGGTTTTTGCTGCGGTATCAATGGCTGTAACTTCAGTGGAAATGCGTACATCAATGTTAAACCGCTGCTGAAATGATGTTGCCGTTTGCACAAACAGTTTGTTCCTGTTTCTGATCACATTACCGATATAGTAAGGCAATCCGCAGTTGGCATACGAGATATATTCTCCTTTTTCAAAAATGATGATCTCAGCATGTTCATCCATTCTTCTTAACCTGGCTGCGGTACTGGCACCGCCGGCAACTGCTCCAACAATAATGTACTTCATGTTTTTGAATTTTTAATCCGTTCAAAAATAGAAGAAGCTGCATCCGCAGTTTGTGATTACGATCATGAAAAACACTGTTATTGGGAAGCTTGAGTTATGTGCTATAAGTCACACAGCAAAAGGGTTACAGCGTTTTTTACTGTGATAAAAATCACACAGCGAAGGCAACTGAATGGTATTTGTATTTTTTCTTGACAAGTATCATTTTACCTGCGCATGCAAGTCATCGGAATTGAACATGAGTTAAAAGACTTTTATGTTGTAAAAAATAAGCGCATGAAACATCTTGTTATACTCGGAGCCGGAACCGCAGGCACCATGATGGCAAACCATCTGCACAATGAATTAAAACAACCCAATTGGAATATCACCATTATAGATGAAAAGGAAGAACATCATTACCAACCCGGTTATCTTTTCCTTCCGTTTGATATTTACACACCTGATGATATTGTTAAGACGGTTGAAGAATTTATACCGAAAGATGTAACCCTTCTTAAGAAAAAAATTGAATGCATTGTACCAACTGAAAATAAAATTCAATTGAAAGATGGTGCTGAGTTAAATTATGATATTCTCATTGTTGCCACTGGTGCAAAAATTGCTCCCGAAGAAACAGAAGGCATGCAGGGAACAGAATGGCAAAAGTCTGTTTTTGATTTCTACACATTTGAAGGCGCATTGGCATTACGTAATAAATTAAAAGATTGGGAAGGTGGTAAACTGGTTGTGCATATAACCGAGATGCCGATCAAATGCCCGGTTGCTCCATTAGAATTTGCATTTCTTGCTGATTCATTTTTCAAAAACAAACACATGCGTGATAAAGTAGAGATCACCTATGTAACTCCCTTAAGCGGTGCGTTTACAAAACCAAAAGCAACCGAGGCACTGGAGCATTTATTGCACGAAAAGAATATTCATATTGAAAGTGATTTTGCCATTGAACAGGTAGATAACGAAACCAAAACCATTGTTGACTATGGTGGCAGAAAAATTCCATTTGATATACTGGTAACAGTTCCAACTAATAAAGGCGATGCATTGATAGAACGTTCAGGAATGGGCGATGATCTCAACTATGTACCAACACATAAAGCAACACTGCAAGCGAAAGACTATGGAAATGTATTTGTGATTGGCGATGCAAGTAATATTCCCGCATCAAAAGCAGGATCAGTTGCACACTTTGAAGCAGAAATTCTTACCGAAAATATTCTACGCTATGTAAAAGGCGAACCATTGAAAGAAGAATTTGATGGTCATGCCAATTGCTTTATTGAAACCGGCGGCGGTAAAGCATTGCTTATTGATTTCAATTATACACATGAACCGGTGGAAGGAACATTTCCCTTTGCAGGTATCGGTCCCTTGCGTTTGCTCAAAGAAAGCCGCATGAACCACATGGGTAAACTCGCCTTTCGGTGGATCTATTGGAATGTGTTACTGAAAGGAACACATATACCGTTTGTATCTGCCACCATGAGCGAAAGCGGAAAACAATACACGTAATCATTCACACAGTAAATACATATTATGGAAAAGGTAATTGCAGGCAAAAACATTGCCGTAAACGAAGAAGGATATTTAACTGATTTCAGCCAATGGAACGAGCAGGTTGGTGAAGAGTTAGCAAAAGAAGCCAGTATCGATCTCACTCCACGCCATTGGGAAGTGCTGAAGTATTTGCAAAAAGAACAGCAGAACCAGGTTGCACTCAGCATCCGCCGTGTAGGAAAAAGTGGTGTAGTGGATATTAAAGAATTCTATTCGTTGTTTCCGAATGCACCATTAAAGACATCAACAAAAATTGCAGGTATACCAAAGCCTGCCAGTTGTATTTAACACAGCAAAATCTGTCAATTATGAACGAGAGTAATGGCAAAATAAAAAAGATGATGATCATCTTATCCAAAGCAACGTTGGAAAATGTGTACGCTGCATTTGTATTGGCAAACGGTGCCCGTATGGAAGGCATAGAAGCTGAACTGTTCTTTACATTTTTTGGATTGGAAGCAGTTCATAGAAAAAAACTGGAGAAGCTGCATATTGCAACGGTAGGTAACCCGGCTATGCACATGCCAACGATGATTGGTGGTTTACCTGGCATGGAAGCATTGGCAACAACCATGATGAAAAAAGAAATGGAGAAAGTAGATATGCCTGAAGTGCCCGAGTTCCTTGATATCTTATACGCATCAGGTGTACGAATGTGGGCCTGCAAACTTGCGTTTGATATGTTCCACTATAATGAAGATGATTTGTACGAAG
>JAACZX010000275.1 GCA_009996555.1 Chitinophagaceae bacterium
TTTCTTTCGGTCCTTGTCGGCGTTCGATGTATTGATACAATACTTTGTCAAGAATTGTATAATCAGGTAACGAATCAGAATCTTTTTGTCCCGGCCGTAACTCTGCACTTGGTGGTTTGGTGATAATATTATCCGGAATAATTTCTTCGTTGCGGTTAATGTATTTCGCCAGTTCGTACACCTGCAGTTTGTAACAATCGCCTAATACACCAATGCCTCCGGCCATATCGCCATACAACGTGCCGTAACCTGTTGCCAATTCGCTTTTGTTGGATGTATTGAGCAAGATGTAACCAAACTTATTGGCAATGGCCATCAACAAATTTCCCCTGCTGCGGCTTTGTATATTTTCTTCGGCTAATGAAAACGGCAGATCATTGAAGATCGGCTTCAGTTCCGTTAAGAAACTGTCGTAAATATTTTTGATGGGAACAATATCGTACGGGTTGCCCAGGTTCTTACTCAATTGTTCGGCATCGCTTACACTATGCTCAGTAGAATAATGCGATGGCATTAAAATAGCACGTACATTTTCTTTACCTAATGCAGTACATGCTAATGCTAATGTTACTGCACTATCAATACCACCACTGCTGCCGAGGATGGCTTTGGTAAAACCCATTTTGCGGAAGTAATCACGAATGCCGAGTATAATGGCATCGTGTATTTCTTTTATGCTGAGTGTTTCATCTAAATGCAAAGGGTTTAATTCTTCATTCGGAACAGCTTCTGCTTGTGCCTGCACCGGTTGTACAAATGTTCCGTCATCATTCAGTTCCACACTTACCAATGCTTCTTCAAACAAAGGCAATTGTGTAATCATGTTGGCATGTTTATCAAAGACGAGTGAACCGCCATCAAACACAATTTCTGTTTGGCTGCCTACACTGTTGCAATACAGCATGGGCAATTTGTATTTCTGTACATTCAGTTTTACAATGGCTTTCCTGTCTTCCACATGCGTATAATCAAAGGGTGATGCAGACATGTTCAGCATCAGGTCTGGAGAAAATTTCATCAGCTCATCCATTGGGCAAATACGGTACAAAGGATTATCGCCCAGGTTCCAGATATCTTCACAAACAGTAATGGCTAATTTCTTTCCTTTAAATTCTACAATGTTCCAATCGTACGCCGGTTCAAAGTAGCGGTACTCATCAAACACATCGTAATTGGGTAAACAGGTTTTGTGTATCACCACTTTTACTTGCTGCTCATATAAAAAGAACGCTGCGTTGTGCAGATCCTTTCCTTCACGTTGTTTGTTACGGTCGGGAGCGCCAACCAGCACAGCAATACCATCTGCATGTTGCTTGATCTCATCAATAGCTTTATACGATTTCTCAATAAAATCGTTGAACTCCAGAAAATCTCTCGGCGCATAACCACAAACCGATAATTCACTAAAGAGAATAAGATCGCCTCCCTGCCGCTTGGCTTCTTCAATAGCAGTAATTATTTTTTGTGTATTACTTTCGAAGTTACCGATGTGATAATTTTGCTGTGCTAAGAAAATCTTCATTCCACAAATTTCAGGAATTTGCTTTTCATTTAGCAGGCTTCTTTTAAGCAGAGGTCAACAACAAACCCAACAATATATCGTTAGTAAAAATGATGAAAAAATTACTGCCCATTCTCCTGCTCATCAGCATCTCAGCCTGTAACAATGGTAATAATGCCCCGGATGTTTCGCATATCAACATGCAATTAAAAACAGAGCGTTTCGAACAGGATTTTTTTGCGATCGACAGTAACGATACAAAAGCCGGACTTGCACAACTGCAACAGAAATACCCAACCTTTCTGCCATTGTTTGTGAACCATGTTTTGGGGCTTGGGCCAGTGAACGACACAAACCAATTAGCGTTTGAAGGCAGCAAACGCTTCCTCAATCTCAACCAGGTAGTGTATGCACAATCACAGAAATTGTATAAAAATTTCAGTGCTGCAGCCAAAGAACTGGAAGATGGTTTTCGGTATGTAAAACATTATTTCCCCGATTACAAAGTACCAACGATCATTACCACCGTTGGGCCTATGGATGCATTGGCACCAATGAGCAACAATGAACCAAGTCCGAATTACATGGGCGAAGATTTCCTGGCTGTTGGTTTACAGTTTTACCTCGGTAAAGATTTCAGCATTTACAACGATCCCGGTTACATCAGCAGTGTTGCTCCGCAATACCGCAGCCGCAGGTTCAGCAAAGAGTATATTGCAAGTGATGTGTTTTCATTGGTGATTGATGACCTTTATCCCGACAGCAGTAAGCGTTATCCGCTTATTGAACGTTTTATTGAAAAAGGAAAACGGTTGTATCTGTTACAACAGTTTTTGCCTAACAGTAGCGATACGTTATTGATTGGTTACACCGGCAAACAATTGGAATGGTGCAATGATAATGAACGTGGCATTTACAACTTCTTTATCCAGCAAAACCTGTTGTATGAAATTGACCCGGAACGTCTCCACAATTTTGTAACGGATGGACCAACTACACAAGGTATGCCTGAGCAAAGCCCCGGCAATATTGGCGCCTTTTTGGGCTGGCAGATCGTAAAGTCATACATGAAAAAACATCCATCTTCTACATTGCCGCAGCTGATGAAAACAGCCAACAAAAACATCTTTAACGAATCGGATTACAAACCACGTTAACCTATTTGCGGCTGCTTACCCATTTGCTTCATCATTCTGAAATGAGATGCAATGGCGCCCCGCATGGTTTTGATAGAATTATACTGCAACTGATATTCCTTACATTTCTGCCTTACAATTTTACTGATGGCAGGATAATGCACATGGCTGATGCGTGGAAATAAATGATGCTCTACCTGGTAATTTAATCCACCTGCAAACCAGGAAAGAATTTTATTACGAGGTGCAAAGTTGGAGGTAGTTTTTATCTGGTGTACAGCCCATTCGTTTTCGATAAGCACCTGATCGTTTGGACCTGCATATTCAAACTCTGTATCTTCCACCACATGTGCCAGCTGAAATACAATAGCCAGCACAAAACCTAACACTAACTGCATCACAAAAAAACCAATGATCCATTTTGTAAAACCGAGTACTGCAACCGGCAGTATAGCATAAAAGAAAACATACAGTAATTTACTTCCCCAGAAAATAACATGATCAGAAACTTTCATTTTCTGCATCACCGTATTGTTTACTTTCTGTTTAAAGTATTTGTCAAAATCAAGATAAGCCACCCATGCCAGCGATGAAATGGCATACAGAAAAACCACATAAAAATGCTGGTACTTGTGTGCAGGTTTCCATACCTGTGTGCTGCATTGGCGCAGTAATGGGCTGCGTGCAATATCATCATCCATACCATCTACATTGGTATAGGTATGATGAATAATATTGTGTTTAAATTTCCAGATAAAAGCATTGCCGCCTAAAGCATTGATGGAATAGCCCAAAATTGTATTCACCCATTTTTTACGGCTGTAACTGCCATGGCAGGCATCGTGCATAACATTAAAGCCAATGCTTGCAGATACAAAGCCCAGCACTGCACATAACAATAACGAAACCCATACAGGCATTGAGA
>JAACZX010000276.1 GCA_009996555.1 Chitinophagaceae bacterium
CTCTACCAGGCAACTTCAGCACACAAACCAAACTGAAATTTGACAGCAGTGCTATAACTGCCTTTTTTCAGCAGCATCCCGATTTTAAACCATACGAACAGGACCTGTTGAAATTTTACAGTAACCGCAAATTTGCGTATGCCTGGTTTGATCAGAATGGAATGATTGAACAGGCGGGCAACCTCTTTAATAAAATTGAAAACATATCTGATGAAGGTGTAACCGTAAAACTTCATTATCATGATGAGCTGCATAAGCTGTTTGATAATGACTCAACAGAAAGTTACAGCAGCAGCCCCAACACAACTGCTGAGCTGATGTTAACAGCCCAATACTTCTTTTATGCAAAAAAAATATGGAGCGGCCTTGGCGATAAAGCTTTGCGGGAAACACAATGGAACCTCCCCCGCAAGAAGTTAGCATACGATGCGTTCCTTGATTCATTGCTTGAGACTCCTTCTTCTTCATTTATGCAAACAGAACCTGTTTACCGGCAGTATGGTTTGCTAAAATCTTTTTTAAAAACATACAGAGCCATTGAAGAAAGCGGAAAATGGAAGCCTATAAAGGCAGATAAAAAAAGTTACCGGCTGGGCGACAGCAGCTCTGTGATACAGGAGATACGTGAGCATCTTTTTTTGCTGGGCGATCTTGCTGCAAACAATCAATCAAATCTGTTTGATGCCGGACTGGAAGCAGCTGTAAAGAATTTTCAGCAGCGTTATGGTATTAAAGACGATGGTATTGTTGGCAACAGCATGCTTGCAGAGTTAAACTATCCTCTTGCGAAACGTGTGGAGCAGATCATTGTAAACATGGAACGTTGCCGCTGGTTGCCTGTGGCATTAAAAACCGACTACATGGTTGTGAACATTCCTGAATATAAATTTCATGCATACGAAAATGATTCACTGGTGTGGAGCATGAACGTGGTGGTTGGAACTGTATTAAACAAGACCGCTATTTTTAATGGCATGATGAACAATGTTGTGTTCAGTCCATACTGGAATGTACCCACAAGCATCAAGAACAAAGAAATACTGCCGGCTATCCGTCGCAATAAAAATTATCTTGAACGCAACCACATGGAATGGAACGGTAACAACATCCGCCAAAAGCCCGGCCCCTGGAACGCCTTGGGAAAAGTGAAATTCCTGTTCCCTAACAGTCACAGTATTTACCTGCACGATACACCTTCCAAATCATTATTCAGCCAGGATAAACGTGCATTTAGTCATGGATGTATTCGTGTAGAGGATCCAAAGCGTTTGGCCATGTATGTACTGCGGCATCAACCGGAATGGACGGAATCACGTATTGATTCAGCCATGAATGCAGAGAAAGAACTATATGTGAGGATCAGGCAACCTATTCCTGTATTCATTGCGTATTTTACATCATGGGTAGACAGAGACGGGCGTATTAACTTCCGGAACGATCTGTACAAACGTGATAGCAGACTGGCAGAAATGATCATTGAAAATTCTACATTAAAATGATTTATTCAAGAATAATAGCGGGCACCATGAAATGGGGTGCATGGGGTGCAAAGTTTTCTACAGGCGCTTATGAGCAAATGATCAAAGACTGTTTGTCGATTGGAGTTACCACATTTGACCATGCTGATATTTATGGTGATTACACAACTGAAGAAGAGTTTGGCAAAGTACTGAAGAAAGAACCTTCGCTGCGGCAACACATGCAAATCGTTACAAAATGCGGCATACAAATGATGTCATCACACAGGCCGCAACACACCATTAAATCATACGATACTTCTTACACGCATATCATTGAATCGGTTGAACAATCATTACGCAATCTTGCTACTGATCATATTGATTGCTTACTCATTCACCGGCCCGATCCTTTGCTGAATGCAGATGAAGTAGCCATTGCATTTGAACAATTACAGCAACAGGGAAAAGTATTGCAGTTTGGTGTTTCCAATTTCCGCAAGTGGCAGGTAGATCTGTTGAGAAGCCGCTTTCCTGTAAGTGTAAATCAGGTTGAATGTTCTGTTCTTCATCTTGATCCTTTTGCAGATGGCACACTTGATCAATGCCAGCAACACGGTTTAACAGCAATGGCATGAAGCCCTCTTGGCGGTGGCAATTTATTTCTTGACGATGAAGATGAACGCAACAAACGCATTATTGCAGTGGCGAATCTTCTTGCAGGCAAGTACAACAAATCAGCCGATGTTATTTTGTTAAGCTGGTTAATGACACATCCGGCAAATATCCACCCGGTGCTCGGCACATCAAAGATCAGCCGCATTCAACTGGCTGTTGATGCCAGTCATTTAAAACTGGAACGTGAAGAGTGGTTTATGTTATGGCGGGCAAGTACAGGAAGAGAAGTGGCGTAAAGAATTCTTCTTCCGCAAAACGGTTGTAGTTTCGTGCCCTTATTCAACAAATCCTGTTTATGAATAAATCAACCATTGCCGTTCTCTTTGCTCTTATTTGCGCCGTCTATTTTATTGCCGTTGGTGTTGATACGATGGATGTTGATGCATCGCAATATGCCACCATCAGCCGTGAAATGAAAGAGAGTGGCAGTTACCTGCAGGTATATGAACAGGGAAAAGAATATTTAGATAAGCCGCCGTTTCTATTCTGGGTATCGGCTGTCTCCATGAAGTTGTTTGGCGAAAACAATTTCGGCTTCAAATTCCCTTCTATCCTCTTCGCCATCTTTGCAGTGTTTGCAACATTCCGGTTTGCAAAATTGTTTTACGACAAAACTGTAGCATTGTTATCTGCAGGCGTATTGGCTACCTGCCAGGCTGTGTTCCTCGTAACAAATGATATACGTACCGATACAATACTGATGAGCTGGGTTATTATTGCCATGTGGCAATTGGCCGAGTGGTATCAATCGAAAAAGATCATTCATTTTATTTTAGGAGCAGCAGCTATTGGCGGAGGAATGATCACCAAAGGGCCGATTGCATTGTTTGTACCTGTTTTTGCATTTGGAAGTCACTTTGTGCTGAAACGTGAATGGAAGCAGATTTTTCAGCCGGTCTATTTGCTGGGTATTGTTGTGATTGCTCTTGTGTTAACACCCATGAGCATTGGTTTATACCAGCAGTTCGATCTTCATCCCGAAAAAACAGTAAACGGCTTGCAACATGTTTCAGGCTTAAAATTCTTTTACTGGACGCAAAGCTTTGGACGTATCACCGGCGAAAATGTGTGGAACAACAATGCACCTTTCAGCTTTTTGTTTGAGAACTTATTGTGGGGTATGTTACCATGGACATTGTTCTTCGTTTCAGGACTCATCTTTGAATTAATAAAGATCATCCGTAACCGTTTTACTGTTGCCCGTAACGAAGAGTTCTTAACTACCGGCGGCTTTGTACTTAGTTACTGTTCACTCGGCATCTCAAAATATCAACTGCCACATTATATCTATGTGGCATTACCCTTCATTGCCATCATTACAGCCAAAATGATCTATGCGTTGTTTTGGGAAAAGAAATTTAGCTGGTTAAGAAAAACAATCTTACCAATTCAATGGATCGTTTGCATAGCATTGCTTGCAGCACCGG
>JAACZX010000641.1 GCA_009996555.1 Chitinophagaceae bacterium
ATAAATCTTTTGCTTCAGTGATTGAATTGAACCCATTGAGTCCTATTGTTGAGGGATTCCGATTTGCTTTATTCAATAAAGGTAGTTTTGACCTTGTGTCCTTGAGTTACAGTACAGGGTTTATGTTCATTGTTTTGATAATAGGAGCGGTTTATTTCAGCAAGGTTGAACGTACATTTATGGACACCGTGTAATACTTGAAGTTCAGAAGTGAAATTTAAAAACTGCCTTTGTCAGCAGGCGTAATTTTGAAATGTTGTTCTCCCACCAAATTATCAACTGGATATGATTAATGTTACCAAACCTTTTTTGCCCCCAAAGGAAGAATATGACCGCTATTTGCACGGTATTTGGCAACGTAACTGGGTTACGAATCACGGTCCACTTGCCAATGAGCTTGAGTTAAGATTAAAAGAGTTTCTGGATGCACCTCACTTGTTGTTTTTGAATAACGGCACAATTGCGTTGCAAATAGCAATTAAAGCTGCGGAGTTAAAGGGGGAGATCATTACAACTCCTTTTTCTTATGTGGCAACCACTTCTTCAATTGTTTGGGAAGGATGCTCGCCGGTGTTTGTTGATATCGACCCGTTTACGTTTAATATTGATCCTGCAAAAATAGAATCGGCCATTACTCCACAAACAAAAGGCATTCTTGCAACGCATGTGTTTGGCAACCCTTGCGATATTGATGCAATAGAAGTAATTGCAAGAAAACATAGGCTGAAAGTAATCTACGATGCAGCACATTGTTTTGGCACTATCTATAAAGGAAAATCAGTTTTTAACTATGGAGATATCAGTACCGTAAGTTTCCATGCAACAAAACTGTTTCATACAGGTGAAGGTGGGGCCGTGTTTACACAGGATGCTGAACTTTTAAAAAAGATGGCTTACCTGCGAAATTTTGGACATGAAACGCCAACTTCTTTTGCCATGATTGGTATTAATGGCAAGAGTAGTGAGTTGCATGCAGCTATGGGGCTTTCGGTTTTACCGCATATGCCTGAACTTCTCAACAAACGAAAAGTATTGAGTGAGTATTATCATCAGGTATTAGCGAATCTTAAAATCCGTCAACAAAAAATTCAAGCAGGTACAGTATATAACTACAGTTATTATCCTGTGTTGTTTAACAGTGAAGAAATACTGAAACGTAGTATAGAGGAACTAAACAAATACCAGATATTTCCAAGACGATATTTCTATCCTTCGCTTGATACTCTTTCATATACCGGTGAACAGATTTGTACTGTTTCACGGGACATAGCAGGACGAATTCTTTGTTTACCACTATATCATGATCTTTCGTTTGAAGAGATTGATATGATCGCACGCTTATTATTACGGGTTCAAAATAACTGATTATGATCATTGCAGGAGCCGGAGGTCATGCCAGAGAAATTCTGGATATTCTAAGCGAAAAGAAGGATTTGTTTTTCTTTGACAATCTTACGAACGAACTACCCCATAAACTGCAGGGCGTACCCGTTATAAGGACAGTTGAGGATGCAAGACTTGCCTTAAAAAATGATGCCCGATTCATAGTCGGTACCGGCAATACGTCTGTTCGAAAAAAAATGTATGAGATGTTCGTTAAATTGGGCGGGCTTGCATTTACTGCCATAGCAGCATCCGCAATAATAAGTGAAGGTGAGTCGGTGATTGAAGATGGTTGTAATATCATGCATGGTGCTTTTGTGAGCAACAGGGTACATGTGGGATGCGGTACACTGATTAATACCAATGCACATCTACACCATGATGTAGTTACAGGGTCATTTTGTGAGATCGGTCCGGCAGCACTCCTACTTGGCTCTGTGAAGTTGGGAAATGAAGTGTTTGTGGGAGCAGGAGCTGTTGTACTGCCGGGAATTTCTATTGGAGATAATGTTGTTATTGGTGCCGGATCAGTTGTAACAAAAGATGTAGAAAAAAACAAAACAGTTAAAGGCAATCCCGCTGTCTGAATAATCCTGAAGAATTGATCAATGAGTAATACTGTTATTAAAGTTGAAAATCTTTCAAAGCAATACCGGCTCGGCCAGGTAAGTACAGGCACCATCAGCCATGATTTAAACAGGTGGTGGCATTCTGTTCGTGGAAAAGAGGATCCTTATTTAAAAATTGGTGAAGCAAACGACCGTACACAAAAAGGAAGCAGTGAATATGTGTGGGCATTGCGAGACATAAATTTTAGCGTGAAGCACGGTGAGGTTTTAGGAATTGTGGGTAAAAATGGAGCAGGTAAAAGTACATTGCTCAAAATACTAAGCAGAACAACATCGCCAACTACCGGTATTGTAAAAATTAAGGGCAGGGTAGCAAGCTTACTTGAAGTGGGTACGGGATTTCATCCCGAGCTCAGTGGGCGTGAAAATATTTTTTTGAACGGAGCTATTTTAGGGATGACCAAAAAGGAAATCAAACAGAAGTTCGATGAGATTGTAGATTTTGCCGGTGTAGAACGCTATATTGATACACCTGTAAAGCGATATAGCAGCGGCATGTATGTCCGTCTTGCATTTGCTGTAGCTGCCCATCTTGAACCTGAGATTTTAATTGTAGATGAAGTGCTTGCTGTTGGCGACGCAGAGTTCCAAAAAAAGTGCCTAGGCAAGATGAAGGACGTAAGTGAAAAGGATGGGCGAACCGTTTTGTTTGTAAGCCATAACATGGAGGCAATTCAGAACTTATGTACACATGCGATATTAATCAACCAGGGAAAAGTGACGATTGACGGAACAGTTTCGCAAGTGGTCAAAGGTTACTTACAGGAATTTGTCAGTACAAGAAGTTTTGTTGAGTTTGCCGAAAGCGAAGCGCCCGGAACAGAACAGGTAAAATGCCTGATGGCAGGTATTACACCTGCGGCAGGAGCCACTAAGGAATATTTTACAACTTCTGATACTATCAAATTTGAATTCAGATTTAAACTCACACAGGAATCACCCCAGCAGTTAGATGTAACATTTCATTTAGTTGATGAGCGGGGTATACTTATTTATGTTGGCTCTACAATATGGGATCATGAGGTTGTAGTAAACAATGGGTACCTGTTTGCCACCTGTATTTTCCCGGGAAATATTCTGAATGAGGGAAACTACAGCATCAGCCGGTTACTGGTAGTACAAAACAAAGGCAATGTAATTGCAGAATTTAAAGACTTGGTTTCATTTGATATGGCTCCTGTTCAAAGGGAAGGTTACCTGGGCTGGGTTGGGCAGAAAGAAGGTGTGTTGAAACTTGACAATGTAAAATGGAGTTTGGTGAACGATTAAAAAAGCAGCGCTGTTTTGTTCGTTGTATCCAGCAATGTTGAAATGGAAATGTGTATGAGTGAAAAGAAGATGATTTCGGTATGTATGATCACCTACAACCATTCTCAATTTATTGGCGAGGCAATTGAAGCGGTACTAAATCAAAAAACAAGGTTTAACCTCGAGCTTGTTATTGGAGAGGATTGTTCGATTGACAATACCAGGATAATTTGTGAGCAGTATGCTGCCAGGTATCCCGGCATTATAAAGTTGCTACCATCTCATAGGAATT
>JAACZX010000277.1 GCA_009996555.1 Chitinophagaceae bacterium
CTTCGCTAAAGCTGATGCCATGAGCACGCTGCCACAGATCACGCCCATGCTTGCCCAGCTGCTGCTCCAGCATTACCGGGTTTACATTCTGCAGGTCGCCAATGGTTTCAATGCCGAGGTCCAGTAAGGTGTGATACGCTTTTTCACCAATGCCCGGAATTTTATTTACACGCAAGGGTGCAAGAAATTCTTTTTCTTTTCCTGCCGGTACAACAATGTAATTGTTGGGTTTTGCCTGGTCGGTTGCAATTTTTGCCACCAGTTTGTTTGCTGCCATGGCAAATGAAATGGGAAGTTGTGTGGCATCAATAATTTCCTTCCGCAGATCCACCGTCCATTGCACAGGATCAAAAAAACGATCCATCCCCGTCAGGTCAATATAAAATTCATCGATCGATGCTTTTTGAAACAACGGTGCTTTAGCAGCAATAATTTCCGTAACCCAGCGGGAGTATCGGCTGTAATCGCCCCTGGTTCCCTGCAGCACAATTGCATCGGGGCATAATTTCATGGCCTGCGCCATGGGCATACCGCTATGCACCCCAAACACCCTTGTTTCGTAACTGCAGGTACTCACCACCCCTCTCTCCCTTGTGCCACCTACAATAACGGGTTTCCCTATAAGCGATGGATCGTTCAATCGCTCAACAGATACGAAGAATGTATCGAGATCAAAGTGTGCTATAATACGCTGATGGGCCAAATCAACACAGTTATAAACAGGCAAGTTACAACATTGCAAAAAATACTTACTCTTGTAAAAAACACTCTTATGAAACTCAGAAACTTTACCCCGATCCTCACTGTAATTATTCTTGCTGCAACCTCATGTAAAAAAGAAGGCAGCGAAAACTCATCCTCTCTGCTATCAGGCAATTGGAAATTTGTGTCTGCTACCGGATCAACTACCGTAACAAACAGTGTTACCTTCGGAAGCGATGTAATGAAAACAGAAGCTACAACATCCTTCACTTCTTCAAATCCAAAAGGATCTTATAACATGACTGCTACCCAAATTACGGGTAATGGCATTGGTTATGATTTCACGGGCAGCAGCATAACGAAAGTTTATACAAATAATGTACTTCTAAATCAGTTAACAGTTCCCACCACCGGAACAATTCCGCCGACTAACCTTTCCAGCACGTACAAGTTGATTGGAACTGATTCATTGTATTTTGAAACAAAAGTACCCGGCACTGCAAATGCAGGCGGTTGTAAATTTAAACTGGAAGGAACAAAGCTGACTCTCTTTATGAAAATCAATACGAAATCATTTACTGATATTGGAGGTGCAACTGTTTCTGCTGACAATATTCATGTAAACACTACGATCATACTCCAAAAACAATAATTGGTTTTTCCTGATTCCTGGAAAGGCTGCTCAACCGGGCAGCCTTTTTCTTTATAAAAACTGTTTCAGGCAGATGTTTTGCATTTGAGAAATGAACCCTAAATTTAGTTCATGAACCTCGATTGGCTTAAAAGCGGCATTGCTCCCCTCGATAACCTTATTTCTTTTCTGCACAAGCAAAGTAAAACAAACGATGTACTAAAGAAACAGGTGTTGATGGAACTCCGCAATAACCTCAACATTTTCAAGAATGCTTTTCTCAATGAGGTATCGGCAGATAAAATCATTGACCTGCTCAGCAACGACGCCATACAGGAAGCCATCAAACAAAACTTTGCATTTAAGAAACTAAAAGCAGGCGCAATTGAACCCTATCATGTTTACGACGATCGTAACAAACGATACATCGGCTGGAATGCCGAACGACTCATTGATAAGATCGACGAAAAAATTGTAGAAATGAAAACCTTAAAGAAGATGAGCAATGATTCTGTTGCGGATGTAAGAAACAATGTGCAGCTGATGATCAGCAACCTTTACTTCCGCATGAAACTGCTGGCTGATTTTATACAGAGCGATTTTAAATAAAAAAGCCGACTCATTGCTGAGCCGGCCTGTCATCAGTATACATCAGGAAAGAACTATCGTTTGATCATTAATTTTTCTGTGCGTAATACTGTTCCGCTTGCACCTGTTACACGAAGAATATACATACCACTTTGCAGATCGGTTGTTTCCATACGTGTTGCCAATCCGTTTGCAGCCTGTTGTTTCACTCTTCTTCCCTTCACATCAAACAGTTCAACAATACGGCCCGTTTCTGTGCTGTAGTTGTACACAATAATAAAGTTGGTCGCTGGGTTTGGATAAATATCAATTGTTTTATCCAGCTTCTCTTCCTGCACCCTGTTATCAACCGGCGCCTGTACATATTGCTGGCGGAATGCGCTACCGTTGAATGTAAATTCAAGAATACTGCCGGGGTTTGCGGGTGTGGTTGTTACATTACCTGTTGGGCCCGAAGTGGAACCGCTTGAATCGCAGGCAACATAAATTTTTGTTCCATCGGGACTTACCACCACATCACGGAAACGGCCCATACCACGGAAATAATTAATAGTATCGGAAATAATGCGCAAACCATCATTACTCAACTGGTAACGGGTAACAGTACCCGCTTTCAGCATTGCCACCAGTATTGAATTCTGCCAGCCGGGAATACCTGTGCTGCCGTAAAACTCTGTACCTGATGGTGCCATAGAAGGCCATAACATATTATCGCCACCTGTTGGAGGATTTACTGACGGGAAGATAGAACGCAACGGTTCTTTTGCATTTAGTGTGGCACAGTTCACTTGTTCGCTCACCACATTAAAACCACCAATGTTACGGCCGTTATAGTTACCATCGCAGTAACCGGCAACCTGTGGCCAGCCATAGTTGCGTCCGTATTCAATAATATTTACTTCATCATCGCTGTAAGGACCATGTTCAGTACTGTACAAAATATTTGTACCATTTACATTACCCCAAACCAAACCTTGCGGGTTACGATGACCGAGTGAATAAACAGCAGTTGGTTGTCCGCCACTTGTAAATGGATTATCGGCAGGTATCCATGATCCACTAATGAGTTCAGTATTTAAACGCAGGATCTTGCCTTCATAAATATTGAGGACCTGCGCATTATTTACACGGCTGATGTTATCGAACTGGCCGGCACCCATATCACCAATGCTGAAATACAATTTCTGATCGGGGCCAATAGCCAAACGTGCCGAATTATGATCGTTACTGCCGGGAATATTTTCCAGAATTGTAACAGGCTGGCCAAGTGTTTGTGAAAACGCATCATACGTGTAGCGCTCAATTCGAACTCTTCTTACGGTTGCACTAAGTGATTGATATGTGTATGCGATGTAAGCAAATGGTTTACCGGTGCTGAACTCTGGATGCAGCGCAAGACCCATTAAACCATCCTGTCCGCCAACACGCACCATTTTAGAGCCAAGCGTCAGCACAATTCGTTTTGCACCTGTAGAAGGATTTACAAAACTAACGGTACCGCCAAACCGCTCTGTGTACCATAAGTTATTATCAGGTCCGTACACTAAGTCGTGCGGCATGCGCTGGCGTGGAATAACGGTACGCACACTAAATGATTCTGAAGCAGCCACGGT
>JAACZX010000278.1 GCA_009996555.1 Chitinophagaceae bacterium
ATGTAGTGATCATTTCAGCTGTTACAGAGGTGCCTGTTTTAATAACACGTATATCAGAGTATTCATATTTACCACGGCTGTCTTCGGTACGGATGCGGTAGTAAATAGCAGCACCATTACTTGCACGTAACTGCTCTTTGAATTTATAGGTCACAATCTCTTCAGCTCCTGTTTTGGAAAATACAATTCCTGCTTCACGGAAACTGGTACCATCAGTACTGCGTTCAACTATAAACTGGCTGGCTGTAGAACCACTTGCTGTTTTCCAGTTTAGTTCGGCATATTCATTTTTTTGTTGTGCTGTAAACTCTGCCAGTTTTAACGAGAGTACCCACATCATTGTCTGGCCCAATGTGCCGCAGTTCAATCCCAAACCTGTTGGTGTAAGAAATGCATTCATGTACATTCTGATACCGTTGATCGATTCTATAGCTGATGTAGATGAAAACTCATGACTGCCGATATAATAGATCAATCCGCCGGCCTGTGTTGCACTGTTGATTTTTGATACACTTGCACCCACCGGTGTGTTTGATGTACCGGTTGCATGATGGTGAGTATTGTTCTGGTAAAAGCTACCGGTACTCAATACCCAGTTACGCACACTCCCGCCTTGCCAGATGCGGAATGCTCCGTGGTATTGACTATAAGCAAGATCAGGATTGAGGTATTCCGTTTGAGCATTTGAAAAATTCAGGTTAACTTTTGTAATACCGTTAGTGGACTGAAAGTGTCCATTGATCCTGTTTTCGTAAGAAAGAACCGCTTCGCATTGCGCAAGAAAATTACCGCCATACGAAACAAAGATCCTTACTGCATCAGCATAAGCTGTGTTCATTGCTGACTCATCAATATGTGGTTCACTTGCAAAAGTGAAACAACGTGTAATCAGGTCCAATGCGGAAGCAGTTGTATAATTGGTAGCAGGGATAGAGCAATTCACCATATAACCAATATGCACCGGCGTATTTGCTCCATCATTCAACACAGCTCCTTTAGGAATAAAGCCAGACAGATCGTAACGTATATCCACATTGATTGCAGCAACAGCTAATTTATATACGGCAGGACGGTCGCTCCCGGAAAGTGCATTATTTGTATAAAACGATTGTACAATAGCAGCTACGCCTGTGGTATCTGCAGCAGCTATTACAAACGGGCCTGCAAGAAAATTATAAACCGAAGGAACAGCTGTGGTTGAAGGCAGCAAACGGGTAGCCGTACCTGTAAAATCTGTACCATCTTTTGCCTTGCCTGCTCTAATCGACCACTTCACCTTTACCCCGTAATTCAGCAAGTGAACAATTAACCCATACGATTTAAGATTAAAATTGCCACTGGCATTTAACTGCAGATTATTATCCATCGGTATTACATAACTACCGGCTGCAAGTGTCTGCAGATTTGCTACAGGCGAGGGAAGGTCTTTGGTGCTTTGTGCTTTTCCTGGTGCAACTGCAAGCAGGAACAGCAGTACGGGTACAACTGTTTTCATTTGTTCACTTTTAGGTACGGGCTTAAACAAAAAACTTTTCTGCTTTGCAGACCTTAAAAAAGAAGTAATAAAAACCGTGTGGGAAATAATTGTACAGAAACGTACTTCAGATTGGCTTTTAACACGGTCGGATCAATTCGTTTTCTAAGGGTATTTACTTAAACCGCAACAAACATAATATGTAGAATTTACGTATGCAAGCACCTAAAGGATTTTTTCGATAAAAAGACCGTACTTTCTGCAAGTAGAAACCTCAACCGTTTGATTTGCAATAAAAAAAGCCCTTCAGAACGAAGGGCTTTTTTTTTATTGCAGAAAATCATTTTACCTGTTTTTAAGTACCTGCTGTGTAATTTTTTCACGACCACATCTTAATTCAAGAATATAAGATCCGGCAGGCAAATCGGGCAAATTACCCAATTGAAAAGCGTTTGTGCCCTTACTCACTGCACGTACAGTTTGATATACAACTTTACCCTGCTGATCATACAGGCGGATGTATACTGAAGATTGATCACCTGCTCGAATGGATTTGGAGAAACAACAACCTGTTGTAACCTGCTTGCATGTAATCTTATTACAGAACTATAAACATACTTCCCGTCCTGATCAACAGTTTTTAAACGATAATAATTGTTTCCTAAAAAAGGAGCTGCATCCACATAAGTATATGTTCGTTCGGTTGAGGATTGGCCAGCTGCTTTTACATTACCGATTGCACTAAACCCAATTCCATCTGCACTTTTTTCTATTACAAAATGACTTGTATTATCTTCTGTTGATGTGCGCCAGCTTAACTGTGCAGTTTCATTTACAAAACGCCCACTGAAAGAAAGTAATTCAACAGGTAAAGTTCCCGATACATTAATTGTTGCAGTAGCAACAGAAAGACAACCGGGGCCTGTTAATTTATCAGCCACAATTTCAATATTATAAGTACCTGGTGAATTGAACACCTGTGTAGTAAATGTTTCTGATCCGTTGTTACCAAATTTTGAGGTTGCATAACTTGTGCTGCTGGCAGCATCTTCAACAATGTATAATACGCCTGTTTGTGTATTTGATACAGTGTAAGTAACTGTTTGTCCAACTGAAATTATTGAAGTTGATGGATTGATTAACGGTGTTGATGGAGCAGAACATGTGACAGTTGTTGTAGAAGCGCAACTTGTATTAATAGAACTGTTAGATGCCTTTGCTGCAACAGTTAAAACCCCTCCTGCATACAAAGGATTACTTGCTGCAACAGAAATAGTCCATATTGAAGCATTGGTTAGAGATTGTGAACCGATCAATGCTCCGTCCTGATATAAATAAACATCGCCACTAAAAGGTCCGGTTATTGTTCCGGATACGGAAGTATTTGCATCTCCATAAGATCCTGTAATAGCAGGGCACACAGTTGTTGCTGCTCTTGCAGTTGCAGAAGAAGAATTTGCACTTACAGTACATGAGCCATTTTGTGCAGTTGCATAATAACTTGTTCCATTTACCAGGGCAGTAACCGTAACAGACCATGTTCCGTTTGCCTGTACAGTTGTTGTGCCAAGCAACATAGGTGTACTGTTATATACACGGATTGTTGTGCCGGCAGGCTCAGATGATGTACCGGCAACAGTTGTAGCCCCGGCAATTAAGTTGCCTTGCAAATCAGTTGTTATTCTTGGAACAGCTGTAAAGCAGGAAACATTTACTGTAGCAGCATTGCTTACACATTGGCCGGTTGCCTGTTGACGAACAGTAACTACATCGCCTGCCAGGAATGTTTGGTTGCTGAAGCTATATACACTTCCCGCAGCAGTTGTGGATGCAACAATAAATCCATTTACCAATAAACGAACTGTTGCGCCTGTTACTGCCGTACCACTGATGGTTGAGCCGGGATACAACGCTGTTTGTGTAATAGTCGGTGCTGCCGTTTGTGTAAGTGTTACACAGGAAAATACAGGAGCTGATTCACATTTTCCTGATTCAGTGACCGTAAATACATAACTCGCTTGAGCC
>JAACZX010000642.1 GCA_009996555.1 Chitinophagaceae bacterium
TACTGGGTACCGATCCTGATAGTGATCGTGTAGGCATTGGTGTAAAAGACCATAACGGTAACTGGGTACTCATGAATGGTAACCAAACTGCTGTACTCGCATTCAACTATATGATTGAAGCACGCAAAGCAAAAGGAATCAATCAGCCGAACGACATGGTGGTGAAAACCATTGTAACTACCGAAATGATTGATGCCATTGCAAAAGCAAGCGATATCAATTGCTACAATGTGCTCACCGGCTTTAAATGGATTGCTGAGTTGATCAAAGAAAAAGAAGGAACCGAAAATTATATTGTGGGAGGCGAAGAAAGTTATGGTTTGATGATTGGCAGCAAGATCCGTGATAAAGATGCCATCAGTGCTGTTGCGTTGTTGTGCGAAATGGCAGCGTATGAAAAGAATAAAGGCCGCAGTCTTTATCAAAAAATGATCGACCTGTATGTGCAGTATGGTTTCTATAAGGAAAATCTTATTTCCATTACCAAGAAGGGCATGAACGGCCAGGCCGAAATTGCAGCGATGATGGAAGGTTACCGCACCAACACACCAACTTCTATTAATGGTTCGGCAGTGGTGCAGTTGCTCGATTACCAGTTGCAGAAAGGAAAGAACTTACAGACTGGTGAAGAGTGGACGATCAACTTACCTAAGAGTAATGTGTTGCAGTTTATTTTAGCTGATGGCAGCAAAATTTCTGCACGACCAAGTGGTACCGAACCAAAGATCAAATTTTACTTTAGCGTAAATGCGCCGCTTGATAAAACAGAAAATTTTGATGCAGTACATAAACAGTTGAACGGAAAGATCGATGGCATTATTAAGGATATGCAGTTGAAGTAAACTGTTGATCGGTGAAAAATGAATCAGGAAACTAAAATCAGACATCTTAAAATTTATAAAGCGATTTATGTTTTCGTTGCTTTAGCACTTTTTTTAATTAATGCACTAATAGTACTCCCTTATTATAGATTGGGTATCTTTTTTGACGGTTACGGGACTTGGCTTCAGAAGATTGGATATTTTCTCAGCCGCCATTTTCTTATCCTTTTTGGGCTGTTTTTATTTCTGCGGGTCTATTTAATGAATCGCCAAATAAAAAAGTTGCAAAAAGAAATACTGTTAGACGCTATTGATGAAATAGGGGAAGATATACTCAAGTAAATTGTCATCCCGAGGTAACGAGGGGGCTGCTGAAAAAAAGTACATGAATTCAAGAGTCTTTTCCTTACGTTGAAATAACAATAAAAGATTAAGCTGCATCAATTGGTGCAGCTTTCTTATTTTGCACCCGCTTTATGAGACGATTTGAAGATACTTACCGCCACAAAGGATTACGCAAAAAATTAGTTGATCTGTTGCGCAGCAAAGGCATTACCGATGAACGTGTGCTGGAAGCTATTAATACCATTCCCCGCCATTATTTTTTAGATACGGCTTTTGATGAAATTGCTTACGAAGACCGTGCATTCCCCATTGGTGAAGGGCAAACGATTTCGCAACCGTACACAGTAGCGTATCAAAGTCAGCTGCTCGAAATAAAGCCATACGATAAAGTATTGGAAATTGGTACCGGCAGTGCCTACCAGGCTTGCGTGCTTGCCGAAATGCAGGCACAGGTGTATACCATTGAACGGCAGAAAAAATTATTCGACTTTAATAAAGCGTCGTTTCCTTTCTTAAAAAAATACCTCAACATTAAATTCTTTTACGGCGATGGGTTCGAAGGCCTGCCCACGTTTGCACCGTTTGATAAAGTAATTATTACGGCTGCTGCTCCGTTTGTTCCGCCCAAACTTATTGAACAAATGAAGACGGGTGCCAAGATGGTGATACCTGTTGATGAAGGTGATGCCCAACGCATGAAACGCTTAACCAAACTAGCCGATGGTTCTTATACCGAAGAAGAGTTTGAACAGTTTTCGTTTGTACCGATGCTGGGTGGAAAGCAGAATGGGAAGTGAGTGGGGCTGCTTTGATTCTTGTTATTACATAGCGCAAGCGTCTCCCTTGTGTTAAGGCTTTAATGATTTATGAAGGACACAAGCGAGAAGCTTGTGCCAAGTTGATGGATTTAAAATCAATCAATTTGCAATGCCATGATCTCTCTATTTTTGCCTGTCCAAGTAAAGTCGCCTAAACATGTTTCTAGTAGTCCCAAATTATTATGAAAAACAACAAATAAGCCTGCTTCTATGTAAGACATGAGCCCGTTGTTGTCAATAATTTTTAATACGTGTTTATTGTCATACGAGTTAATAGCTGGAAGGAAATCTGGTCTCTCAACTCTGAAAACATTTATTCCGGTCAACTTAACATTCATATTAATCTTTTGAACATTTTTAAAGAAAAGGTCGATGTTGTATTCTTTTCCTTTTACTCGTCTTATTACCATTTCACTATGACTTGGTGAGTAGTCTAAAAGAAAATATTTGCCCTCCGTGTCTGAATAAATTAGTTCTTCCATTATCAAAATAATTATGAGTTGTTCAAATGGCTATCAACACTAAATTATACGCCACTCCCCACAAAACCAAATTCCTCTTTTTTTCATTTGTATGACTAACACCTCAACTCCTGACCACAATCAGCCCCCACTTTCTCGCCTCTCTTTCACCTCAGGTTTAATTTTGCACCCTTTACAAACTCTAATCGTCAATGAAAAAGAAGGTAGAGCTGCTGGCTCCTGCAGGAGCATTCGATTGTATACAGGCCGCCATCAATGCCGGAGCCGATGCTGTTTATTTTGGTGTGGAGCAACTAAACATGCGTACACGATCGAGCGAAGGATTTACCATTGAAGATATTAAAGAGGTTGCATTGCTTTGTCATACCAACAATATCAAAGCTTACCTCACACTCAACACGGTCATGTACGATCATGATCTGCAGCTGCTGCGTGTTATTCTCAACGAAGTAAAACAACATAATATTGATGCGGTGATTGCTGCTGATTTTGCCGTGATGCAGTTGTGCAAAGAATTAAAGATTCCACTGCATGTTTCCACACAGGCCAATGTAAGCAACAGTGAAGCTGTTCAGTTTTTTGCAGGCATGAGCGATGTGGTGGTGCTTGCACGTGAACTTACCTTGCAGCAAATGAAAGCCATCACCCGTGATATTGAGCGCAAGAACATTCGTGGTGTGTCGGACGAGTTGTTGAAGATCGAAGTATTTGTACATGGTGCGTTGTGCATGGCTGTGTCGGGGAAATGTTATTTGAGTCTGCACTCACAGAATGCATCTGCAAATCGTGGAGCTTGTGTGCAAACCTGCAGAAGAGCCTACAAAGTAACCGATGCTGAAACAGGAGAGGAGTTGCTCATCGATAACGAATATATCATGTCGCCGAAAGATTTGTGTACCATCGGCGTTATTGATCAACTGATTGATGCAGGTGTGGATGTATTAAAGATCGAAGGCCGAAGCAAAGGTGCTGAGTATGTACAAACTGTTACACAATGTTACCGTGAAGCGATTGATGCAGTAGCAACAGG
>JAACZX010000643.1 GCA_009996555.1 Chitinophagaceae bacterium
AACAGGATTAGTTGCAGCAGGTGCTATTGCAAAAAAACTGATGAAGAACCTCTCCCCAAACCCCTCTCCAAAGGAGAGGGACTTAGACCACTCCGATGATTTTGGTTACATCACAGATACAACAGGTAATTATCCATTATTGAAAGATTTTGCGAAAGCAAACAGAAAGAATCCAACTGATGCTGAAATTGCTTTGTGGCAACAACTGCGAAATAAAAATATTGATGGGTTCAAATTCAGAAGACAACATCCAATTGCAGGGTTTATTCCAGACTTTGTTTGTCTTGAAGCAAAATTGATTGTTGAAGTTGATGGTGGCTATCATACAAATGAAGAACAGCAACAATATGATGAGGCAAGAACAGAATGGCTCAATAAATATAAATACGAGTTGCTTCGGTTTACAAACGAAGAAGCACTAAATGAAACAAATCAAGTTGTAAATAAAATAAGAGAGAAGCTTTCCGAAATTAAAAGTAGAAATCAACAATCGGAGGCTGGCTCTCCCTCTCCCTTGGGGAGGGAGTTGGAGGGAGGGGTGTCCATCCACGCCGAGGTGATTGAAATTGGTGGCGAAAAAGATTTAGAAAAAGGATTGCAGAATGCCATTGATGCAAAAGATTCTGTTGGTGGTTTGGTTGAATGCAGAGTAATAGGATTGCCAGTTGGCTTGGGTGAACCTTATTTTGATTCAGTTGAATCATTATTGGCGCAGATGATGTTTGCTATTCCTGCAGTGCGTGGTATCGAATTCGGAACAGGTTTCGCCGCAGCAAAAATGTTTGGCAGCGAACACAACGATGCTATTGAAGACATGAGTGGTAAAACAAGAACCAATCATGCAGGTGGAGTAGTAGGCGGTATAACAAATGGAAATGAATTGGTATTTCGGTTGGCTATTAAACCAACCTCATCAACTCCAAAAGAACAAAACAGTTTGAACTGGGATACAGAGCAGACAGAAAATTTCTCGATCAAAGGTCGTCACGATCTTTGTGTGGCTTTGCGTGCCCCGGTAATTGTTGAAGCTGCAACAGCCATTGTGTTGGCTGATCTGATGTTACAGGAGCAGCACATCAAACGAATTGTGCCCCCATCCCCTGAAGGGGTGTAACAATACAGGTTGAATGAATTAATACATTCAACTTGTTGTAAAACTAAATTTATGTTTTTACGATTAACGATTGCTTTCTTTGCCTTATTCATCACAACAATTTCATTAGCACAAACCGATGCGAAAATTGAAGTGGTGAAACATAACCATGTAGCTCTGCATGTAAAAGATATTGCGGCCAGTACAAAATTTTATAAAGAAGTAATGGGACTTGAGCCTGTTGCTGTTCCTGATTCATTAAAAGCAATTCGTTCCTGGTTTAAGTTGGGAGCTGATCAGCAAATACATTTATTGGCAGGAAGAGATTTTGAGGTGAAGAACGATCGCAATGGCAGTCACTTCGCATTGTTTGTTACATCTATTTCAGCTGCTGAAAAATATTTAACGCAACATAAGATGAGCTTTCATAAACAGGTTCGTTTTGATGGTGCTGTACAGATCTATGTTGCCGATCCTGATGGTTACCTTATTGAATTGAACGAAGTAAAACGTTAACGATGCCCATTATCTATCATGTTACTACAGCTGCTGAATGGAATGCAGCGAAGCAAGCCGGTGCTTACGAAGCTCCCTCTTTAAAAGCCGAAGGATTTATTCATTGCTCACAGGAAAACCAGGTGGCGGGTGTGCTTGAACGTTACTTCGCCGGTAAAACTGATTTAGTAAAACTTGTGATTGATACGGATAAACTCAGTAGCCGTTTTGTATTTGAATGGAGCCCCTCAACAGAAGATACGTTTCCGCATGTGTATGGAACGATTAATGTGGATGCGGTAGTTGATGTGGTTGAGCTTAATTAGAAAGTTTCTTCAGCTTCTTAAAATCAATATCCAGCACTTCATAATTCTTATCGTTCGGCCAATAGTAATGCCACCATTCTGTTTCCAGTAGGTTGAAGCCATGTTTCAGCATCACTTCCTTCAACAGCTTCCTGTTTTGTAAAACAGTTGGGCTTAGTTGTGTAAACGAATGATGTGCAGTATCAGTAAAATTATCGAAGCCGGTACCCATATCTAATTCAACGCCTGTTTTCAAATCAATGATGGTTAAGTCAATAGCAAGCCCACGGTTATGTCCGCTTCCTTTTGATGGGTTGGCAACATATCGTTCATCTTTGATGAGCTCCCAGAATTTGATTGTTACTGAATAAGGACGGTAAACATCAAAAATTTTTAAGCCGAACCCTTTTTGTTTTAATTCCTGTTGTACCAGCAATAATGCATTTGCAGCAGGCAGACGCAAAAATGTGGTGTTAGTTCCGGGAGAATACAGTGGTTGGGTTACAAAATTTTGTGGCGTAGCATAACGAAGGTCGTAAACAACAGCAGGGATTTTTTCTTTCAATTCAATCATTCTTTTATCAGCAGTCTGTGTTACTGTTTTCTTATACTTTTTTTCAGAATCGATGTATTGCACACCATAGCTGCTGGTTTTCAGCGGCTGTGCACAGGCAGGTAAAACCAACAAGTAAAAAAACAGGTAGGCGGCGATTGCTATGTGCAACCGTTTCACTATTTTGACTATCTGAAAAGCATCCATTGCTGCTGAATCGTTGGTGATGGTGCAATAAATGTAATCAATACATGAGAAAGCAGACCTTCAGTATCTCTTCTTTATTTCTGTTGTTTTTGTTCCTGTTTTTATTCAACGCCTGTGGCAATGGTGAAACAGAAGAGGTGAAGGATATTGTTACTGAGCCTGAAAAAATGAATGAACGTGTAAAAACCAATATTGCACAGCTTCTTTCACGCATATCAGATGATGGAAAGGCTGATGACAGCTCAGTGCTTTCCCGCTCTGCTTTTGTTGCAGATTATTATGAAGAGTCTGATTATGCTGCTGTATGGAGTAGTAATGAGCATTTTCTGCCGATAGCTGATTCGTTGATAAAGTTTATTCAGCAATCAAGGTTGTATGGATTATTTCCGACAGATTATCATGATAAGGCATTATACAGTATCAAAGCAAGATTTGTGGCAGATACAGCTGCGGTTGGCGATCGGCGTGATGCTGCATTGTGGTCAAAGGCCGATGTATTATTGACGGATGCTTTTTTTGCAATCGCATCTCATCTGCATATTGGTCGTTTAAAAAGAGACAGTACTTTTCTTAATCCCGATTCAGTGTTAACGAATAAATTTTATCAGTCAACAATAAGCCAGGTAGTAAAAGGGAAAACTATTTCAGAGGTATTTCATTCGCTTGAACCTGCTCATAAAGGTTATGCCGATCTAAAGGAAGCAATGAAACATTTTTTAGATAGTGCTGACCTGGAGAAAAAATTTACTTATGTTTCATATCCTTATAAGGATTCACTTGCATTTGTAAAGTCGCTCACAAAACGCTTGCAGGAAGAGGGGATGCTC
>JAACZX010000279.1 GCA_009996555.1 Chitinophagaceae bacterium
TCCATTATGGGTAACCAGGCGGTGAGTTATGGATTGATTGCGGCTGCACAAAAAAGTGGCTTGCAAATGTTCCTTGGTTCATACCCCATTACTCCGGCAAGTGATATCCTGCACGAGCTTTCACGCCACAAAGCATTTGGTATTAAAACCTTCCAGGCTGAGGATGAAATTGCGGCTATTACATCAGCCATTGGTGCTGCTTACGGTGGTGCATTAGGTGTAACAACCAGCAGCGGCCCCGGTATTGCCTTAAAAGGCGAAGCCATGGGTTTGGCAGTGATGCTTGAAATTCCGTTGCTCATCATCAATATTCAGCGTGGTGGTCCTTCAACAGGGTTGCCAACCAAAACAGAACAAAGTGATCTGATGCAGGCTTATTATGGCCGTAACGGTGAATGCCCCATGCCAATCGTTTCTGCATCAACACCTGCTGATTGTTTTGATGCTGTTTATGAAGCTGCACGTATTTCTGTGCAACACATGACGCCGGTTATATTCCTGAGTGATGGTTACATTGCCAATGGCGCTGAACCGTGGAGGTTTCCAAAAGCAGCAGACCTTCCAGAGATCAAAGTGAATTTTAAGAAGGGGTTAGATGAAGGTGAAGAAAAATTACAACCATACAAGCGTGATGAAAAACTGGCTCGTCCGTGGGCAGTGCCCGGAACACCGGGATTAGAACACCGCATTGGTGGGTTAGAGAAACAAGATATTACAGGTAACATCAGTTATGATGCCGATAATCACCAGCACATGGTGAAAACAAGACAGGCGAAGGTTGATAAGATCGCTGATTATATTCCTGAACAGAAATTAGACAGTGGTCCGTCAACAGGTAAAGTGTTGGTACTGGGCTGGGGCAGTACTTACGGGGCGATAAAAAGTGCCTGCACAGAATTACAGGCGCAGGGTAAATCTGTTGCGCATGCACATCTCCGTTATATCCGTCCTTTCCCTAAAAACCTGGGCGATATTTTGAAGAGTTATGATACGGTATTGGTGCCGGAGATCAACAATGGCCAGCTGATACGCATCATCCGTGATCTTTATTTTGTTGATGCAAAAGGGTACAACAAGATCAAAGGTGTACCAATTACAAAAGGTGAATTGATTGAAGAGATCGGGAAGTATTTGTAAGCAGATCCTCTATTCAAATAATTAAAATCCACCAGTAACCACTGGTGGATTTTTTGTTAGTTCTTGCTTTCACTGATGTTATTTTGTACCAAACCTTATTATATGAACAGACTGTTTTTTATCAGCAGCTTTTTCATTCTTTCCTTCACAGTTGCAGCCCAGCAAACAAAAGCCCCCATTGAAAAGGAAAAATGGCATTGGGGTAATCCAAACAAACAGGATACTTCTGCAGGTTATGCACAAACGTTAAGAGTGGGTGATGTGCTTTACATCTCAGGAACTGTAACAACTGAACTCAGTGAAAAAGGAGTAAAGCAGGTGTATGCAGGACTGGAACGTTCTCTCAAACAATATGGATTAACCTATCAGCATGTGGTAAAAGAAAATCTATACACGACGGATATTGAGGCAATGAAACAGCTTAACTATGTGCGCAAACAATTTTATAAAGGCGATTTTCCTGCGGCCACATGGGTGCAGATCGTTCGGTTATATATGTCTGATGCAAAACTGGAAGTGGAGTTGATTGCGCATTTTCCGAAGGGATAATGCTTTGTGCCGGATTTAGTATTGAGGCAGGGCCGTTGTGCTATGCCGGTTTGAGCGCTTTTACCATACCTGAGACAGGGAGTATTCTGCCTTAAACAGCGAAGGATGAGCGAAGGATGATGGGAGTTGAATGCGGTGAGACTCGTTCTAAAATAATTATACAGCAGGATACACCTATACAAGCATCAATCAGCAGTGACTTTCTTCATCAGAGCTGACATCACGACAAAATCGTTTTTTCTTATTTATCAGCAACATGCTTAAGCGAGCTATTCAGAAGTTTTAGCATATCTGCCGATTATGTTGATGCCGTTGTTAACTGCAATGCAACAACCAATACATTGTATAAAAATGCCCACCGTATTATTTTGGTAGCATATCCCTTCCGGAATAAATATTTTGTTGTTAATGCAGAATTCTGCACGCTTACCCCCACTTATTATTAAAATTTAAAATTGTTTGTTGTATGAAAAAGAACATGTTTTTTTTCCTGGGCTTGGTATGCTCTTTCGTGTTTGTTTCCTGTTCAAAAAGTATTCGTCAAACGGACGACATTCTTGCTGCTGAATCTGTTTTTGAAAAAACATCTGCTAAAAAGCAGCATTCGGGCAGTAGTTTTTTTGATCCGTCAGGTCTTGTTTCCGCAAGCCAGCACGGAGTGTTGGATACGATTCAAACAGGATTTGGCTTTACAGAAGGGCCTGCTGTTGATAAACACGGCAATGTTTTTTTTACTGATCAGCCCAATGATAAAATTTACAAATGGACAGCGTCAACCGGCAAGATCACAACATTTTTAACCGGCACAGGTCGTTCAAATGGAATGGCGTTTGATAAAGACGGTTATCTCATAGCCTGTGCAGATATGCATGGCGAACTTTGGAAGATCGCTCCCGATGGCTCTCATACCGTATTAGTAAATAACTACAACGGTAAATTATTAAATGGTCCTAATGATGTTTGGATCAACCCGGTGAATGGGGGTATTTATATTACTGATCCGATTTTTCCAAGAGACTATTGGGATGCAGCTGATCCCCGCAGGCAAAACTGGGAGCCAACACACTCCGAACAGGCTGCAACCGGAAAAGGAGGGCATGTATATTATTTGGCACCCGGTGCAAATGCGCTTGTTCGTGTAACTACAATGGCCGGATGGAATGCTGATATATGGCCAAATGGTATTACAGGAACACCCGATGGAAAAAAACTGTATGTTAATAACTGGACATACGATGGTACGGGTCAGATCAAGGAGTTTACGATCAATTCAGATGGTACAATTTCCAATATGCAAACCTTTGCCAGCGGTCTTAATTTCTGCGATGGTATGTCAATGGATGAGCGTGGCAATGTCTATGTAAGTTCGGGCCCAGGCTTAAATGCGTATGATAAAAAGGGGAATAAGATACTTACTATTCCCGGCGGCGGCGGTACCAACAATGTTTTTGCCGGGGCAAACAATAAACTGTTATTTATGACAAGCCCGGACAGGGTGACTTTATTAAAAATGAATGTGAAAGGTGCAGAGCGTTTTTAAATTCTTCAATGCAGGGCTTCTGCTTTAGTTTGTTAAAATGAGCTAAGCAGAGGCCTTGTATTTATTCTTCACAAACTTCATCGCTTCTTTTTCTGTTGTGAAAAACGTTGTGCTCTTAGCAGTAAAACAGATAGTATAAAGGCATAGAGGAATTACAGCAGTAACTATGCAAAAAAAGCCTTACCTGTTGTTCTTCTCAAAATATTTACAGCAATGCTGCAAGCCACATTCCCTGCACTTTGGCGTTCGTGCC
>JAACZX010000280.1 GCA_009996555.1 Chitinophagaceae bacterium
CACTTTCCCAATATTTTTCAGCAGTAAGATGCAGCATGGCTTCGCTTGTATCAATACCATGCTCTGCCAACCTTGCCAGGTATAAATTACAGCCAAACTTTTTTGCAATGGCCGTATGCACAGGATCGCCTTCTTCCTGCGATGCTGAAAAACCATGCAGGTACACAATGGCGTATTCTGTTTTCTGTTTGGTTGAATCATTATACCATACAATGCGTGCTTCGTTCTCAGGTTTTATTTTATGTTGGGCTTCGTTTGCTGCAATATAGTTTTCCAATGCTGCAGCATCAGCAGGCACAGCAGGTAATGCAGTTGAATAAACAGGGGTAGATGGGTTGGGCCCGAGGAAATAAATAATACCAAGGATCAAGAGAAGAATCGCAATCCATTTCAACAATCGTTTCAGGAATTTCATGCCATGCAGTTAAAGGTGATGTTTAAAATTAACGGTTTCCTGTTTAACTGCTGCTAACTGGGCAAACGGTTGAGCATATATTACCAGCGCTCTTCATCGCTTTCTGTATTTGATTGCCGAAACTGCTGCCGGGTTTGTAATTTCTGAAGCTGTCGGTCAATAATGAGCCTTGCAATGAGCAACGCTGCCTGTTCACCGTTTTGCTCCTGCAACAGCTGTTTCATTTTTGTTTCGTTTACATCAATGCGGTAGAGATAGTAAATAAGTTTTTCAAAATCGGTATTGATGAGGTGGTTGATATGCGTGGTTAACTTTTGCTCCAGTTCATTCATTGCCAGTTTTTCAGGTAACTCAAGCGACAGTTCTTTGTTGAGCAGGGGAATAATCTGTTGATTGCTATCACTCATCTTTCTTTTTATTACAGCCAGTAAAAGACTTTTAAGAAGTAAGGAATAAAAGGATATTTCTCCGTTTTTTGTCATTGCTTTTGCTACCAGAAAATTTATACCCGAAACAATAAGAAAGTTAACAACAAGCAGAATGAGGAATTGTACAAGTTTATCCGGCTTCATCATATTCTATACTTTATTTTCCATAACACCGGTTCCAAACAAAGCAAAGTCGTATTTAACCGGGTCTTGTTGATCTAAGGTACGCAGATTGGCGGTGAGTTCAAGGGCAGCTTCCCAATCGTCCTGCCTGCGCTGCAGTAGCTGGTATTGCCGGGCAATTCTTGATACATGCACATCCAGCGGACAAATAAGATCGGCTGCTGAAATATTTTTCCAGATGCCAAAGTCAACGCCTTTGTTATCATTTCTCACCATCCACCGCAAATACATATTCAATCGTTTACAGCTCGACTTTTGTTTTGGCGATGAAACATGTTTTTCGGTTCGCTTCAAATGTTCAAAGGAAAAGAAATAGTTTTTGAAATGATTGAGACCTTCTTCCACCGTCATTCCTTTGCGTGGAAAGAAAGCAGTTTCCAGTGAACTGTGTTTGCTGTAATGCCGGTGAAAAAATTCAATAAAGTAATAAAGATCATCCGCATTAAACGTCCGGTGTTTAAAAGCCGATAGTTTTTTTAATGCACCTGCTGTATGATCAAGACAGAATTGATGCGGTTGCATACCCATCAGCTGCATTAATTCTTTGCTTTTGTTGATGATGGTGGTGCGGTTGCCCCACGCAAAAATAGCAGCAAAGAAACCCGCAATTTCAATGTCCTGTTTTTTGGTAAAGAGATGCGGAATGCAAACAGGATCGGCGGAAATGAACGAAGGTTGATTGTAGAAATCAACCTTCGTGTTTAAAAACTTTTTTAATTCCTGTTTTTTCATGTTACCCAATTGCTTTCGCCAAATCCGCAATCAAATCATCTGCATCTTCAATACCCACGCTTAAGCGGATCAGTGAATCACTCAGCCCATCTTTCAAACGCTTTTCCCTTGGAATGCTTGCATGCGTCATACTCGCCGGATGATTGATGAGGCTTTCTACTCCACCTAAACTTTCTGCTAATGAAAACAGTTTGGTTGATGACAGCACACGTTTTGCTTCTTCCACACGATCATCTTTCAGTTCAAAACTGATCATGCCACCAAAGCCACGCATTTGTTCTTTTGCAACAGCATAACCCGGATGATCAGTAAAGCCAGGCCAGTACACTTTTGCTACTTTTGGATTTGCTCTTAACCAATGTGCAATTTTTTCACCGTTTGCACAATGCGCTTTCATACGCACCGCCAGTGTTTTAATACCACGCATCACCAGGAAACAATCCAGCGGACCGGGCACTGCACCACAGCTTTTTTGTATGAAGTATAATTTTTCTCTCAGCTCAGGATCATTCACTACCAGGCAACCTTGTATTACATCGCTATGGCCACCAAGATATTTTGTAGCACTGTGCAACACAATATCTGCACCAAGATCAAGTGGGTTTTGCAGGTATGGTGATGCAAAAGTATTATCCACACAAAGCAATGCACCTGCTTCCTTTGCAACAGCAGCAATTGCTTTAATATCGCTGATGTTCATCAATGGGTTGGTGGGTGTTTCCAGCCAAATGAGTTTTGTATTAGCTGTAACTGCAGCTTTTACATTTGCAGGCTTTGTGGTATCAACATAAATAAATTTGAAACCGAATTTTTCAAACACTTTCATAAACAAACGATACGTGCCACCGTACATATCGTTGGCTGCAATGATCTCATCACCCGGATTCAATAATTTAATAACAGCATCTGTTGCTGCTACGCCACTGCCAAACACCAAACCAAACTTTCCGTTTTCAATTACAGCCACTGCTTCTTCCAGTGCAAAACGTGTTGGGTTCTGACTTCTTGCATATTCGTATCCTTTGTTAACACCCGGCGCTTCCTGCACGTAGGTACTGGTTTGATAAATAGGCGTCATAATTGCACCGGTTGAAGGATCGGGATGTGCACCGGCGTGAATCATTTTTGTATCAAGTTTCATATGTATATTTTTTTTTCGTCTGACACATTCGTCTGACGAATGAGTTGCGTTGTTTCGTCCGCCAGACGAGGGCGTCAGGCGGAATTGCAAAGATGAGGAATTACAGCAGATGAGCCGCACAGAAATAGCGCCAATCGTCATTATTAACAGCATGTGCTGATTGTGCGTTGACGGGCTTTTGCAGAACAGCTGGTTTTAAAATCTTTTCATCAACCAGTTTGCGGCGGCTTTCCTGCAGCAACTCTGCAAAAGCAGCAGATTGCATCCATTGTTGTTGCGGAGGTTCATACCCAACTTTATCGGTACGGTAAACAATGGAAGAAGGAAGCTGATCCTTCATGGCCTCACGAAGAATATACTTGGTAAACCCATTCTGCAATTTGTAATGCGGCGGCAATGAAAAAACAAATTGCACCAGCTCATGCGATAAGAAAGGCAAACGAACTTCAATACCATGCGCCATACTGTTTCTGTCAGCATAACGCAACAGTTCTTCAAGCCCCTGCCGCATTGTATTGTAATACAGCAGATCGTTCAGCTTTTGAACGGTGGGTTTAAAAATACTTTTTTTG